>NZ_JBVIPD010000013.1:0-201303 GCF_055578235.1 Streptomyces sp. NPDC033136 | reverse complement strand
CTGAACTCGGTGTTGCGGGGATGGTGCGCGTACTTCCGTCCTGGAGTGTCGAACGTCGCTTTCTGTTACCTCAGCCACTACGCGTGGATTAGGGTGACCCGATGGATCCGGCGCAAGCATCCCAGGACTACTTGGAAGCAGCTCCGTCGACGTTATTACGGTGGTGGCTGGTGGCCCGCCACGGAGGAAGTGGAACTGTTCAACCCGGCCAAGGTAAGCACGACCAGATACCGATACCGGGGAACACTCATCCCGACCCCGTGGCCCACTGCGGCATGAGGAACTGAAAACCCCGAAACGGGATTTGTGGAGAGCCCGGTGCCCGGAGACGGGCACGCCGGGTTCGGGAGGCGGCTCGGGGAAACCCACTGGTGGAAACATCAGCAGGGCGCCCCGAGTCGACCTCACCGACGGCTCGGTGCGCTATGCCGTCGATCAGCTGCCGCCGAGGCCAGACGGGCGGCCGTCCCGTTTTCGTGCCCTTCGGCAGCAATGGCTCCAGCACCGCCCTCTGTTCGTCCGTGAGATCTCCTCGTGCCATGAGTCGTGGTCCTTCATAGCTCGAGATCTACTTTCGATACGCGGCCTAGTGATCAGTAGGCCGGTTCGACCGTGCTCTCTTCGGTGCGGACAAGGTAGTCGTCCGGGTTCAGGTCCATCGCTTCGCGCTTGGGTGACGACCAGTACAACGCGTTGCGCTCGGCGAAGGCCTCCGGGCCCTCGTAGGAGATCAGCCAGACGAACTGATTGCGCTCACGGTCCACCCAGGCTCCTCCGATCGTGAATCCCAATTCCAGTCGCAGTGGGACGATCTCTCTCCGCCACCGCTGCACCCACTCGTCGAGCAGGCCGTCCCGGACCGTGTACGTACGCAGTTGTGTGGTCTTCGGCATGGCAGACATCCTCTCCGAGCGGCGGAGCCGGTGTGCCGCCGGAACCCGAAAGCTCGTGCTTCGGCGAAAGGGGCACTCTCTTTTTCCAAGAACCACGGCGAAATGACCTCACCAAACCCCACCTCTCCCGTCCGCGACGGCCGCTCACCCGCGCGAGTGAACATCGGCAACTCGACTGGATTCCCAGCCCCTTGCTGGCTCTACGCTCGGCGCAACACAACCACAGACATGCGACGGCCCCCGCCGGGACGGCAATCCCAGTGCGAGGGCCTGACCACCGAGGAAGGTAGAGCTTCCCGATGGGTACCCAGAACCCTAGCGTGCCCCCGCACGCCCAGGCCCGCGTTGCGGGCAACAAGCACCCGAACCGGCGGCCCGGCGCGGCCCACCGCATCGGCGGACTCCAGCACGAGAACACCCGCCACACCACCCGCTTCACGGTGATCGGCAACCACCTGGCCCAGCACAAAGAGCTCTCGCTCCTCGCCATCGGGCTCGGCACGCACCTCCAGTCGTTGCCCGGGGGCGCCCCGGCCGACATCAAGACCCTCGCCGCCCGGTTCCCCGAGGGAGCCACCCGGATCGCCGCCGCCCTGCGCGAACTGGAGGCCCACGGCTACCTGCGCCGCGAACGCGTTCGCACGCCCACCGGCCGCATCGTCACCCGCACGATCTCCTGCAACCAGCCGGCAGCGGCCCGCCACCGTCCCGAGACCCATGAGCGCCCCGAGATCCACGACCGCCCCGAGGCCCGAGCCGCGTCGGCACCGCAGCACCGGGAGGCGTGCGAGGAAAGCACGACGCACCCCACGCGGGCGGCGCGCGGGGAACGCGCACCCCGCAAGCCGCTCCCGGACGTACCGCGCCCCGCGTACCCCGCCCCCGCGCTCCTCCAGGCCGCCACCGACCTCCTCGCGGACCTCCACCGCCACGACCCCGGACTGCTCCTCTCCGCCGACGACGCGGCCCACCTGGCCCCCGGTGTCGCCACCTGGCTGGAACGGGACGTGAGCCCCGCCGCCGTACGCCGCGCCCTGACCGCCGACCTGCCGCCCGAGGGCGTACGACGGCCCGCCGCCTTCCTGGCCCGCCGTCTCGCCGACCAGCTCCCGCCCCCGGCCCCGTTCCGTGCACCGGCCGCCGCCCCGTCGCCGCCCGTGCGGCATCCGATGCGGAACTGCGACGGCTGCGACCGCGGCTTCCGCTCACCCGACCCCGCAGCCCGCTGCCGCGACTGCCGCACCGACCTCGATGAGGCCGCCTAGCATGAACGTGACGATCCTTGCCCCTGGGCACAGACGACGAGGAGCGAGCGCCATGACCATCGCATCCGGCAACGCGCGGCGGGACGGCTCCCATCTGTACCGGGCCATGAGGGATGTCGTGCAGTCGATGGACGACACCCTCCCCGGGAAGTTCGAAGTCACCAAGGAAGGGATCGTGCACGACATGATGTCGCCGGGAGGCCCGCACGAGGTCACGGCCGCGCACGTCAGCCGCCGTCTGGAGAAGGTCATGCCGGACGAGTTGCTGGCCCACAACGGCACGCCCGACGTGGAAGACGTGCCCGAGGGCATCATGCGGCACCCGGACGTGATGGTGATCGCCTGGGCCGATCTCGACGTCGAAGGCTCCGTCGACCCACGTACGGTCGTCGCCGCCATCGAGATCGTCTCCCGGTCCAACCCGGAGAACGACTGGGTGGGCAAGATGCGCGACTACCCGCTGCTCGGCATCCCGATCTACGTGATCTTCGACCCCCGTACCGGCAGCGGTGCCGTCTTCACCGACATCCACTCCACCCCGGAGGGCCCCCGCTACGCGGTGCGCAAGAACTTCGTCTACGGCGAGGACGTCACCATCGGTGAGTGGACCATCTCCACGAGCGGCCTGCCGTGCTACGAGAGCGAGGGCACAGGAGAAGCCGAGTCGTGAAGGGCGTGGTCCGGGATCCGAGGGGGCTGCATCGGTCACCTACGGCGTCGAGCACCTGGGTACGGGCGACCGGCGGTCCGGTGCCTCATAGGGTGGTCCCATGACGGAACTGCCCTCCCGGCGTCTGCTGCTGGTGCACGCGCACCCGGACGACGAGTCGATCAACAACGGCGCGACCATGGCCAGGTACGCGGCCGAGGGTGCACACGTCACCCTGGTCACGTGCACGCTCGGTGAGCGCGGCGAGGTCATCCCGCCCGGGCTCGCGCACCTGAGCGGCCCCGCCCTGGGCCGGCACCGCCGCCAGGAACTCGCCGCCGCCATGGCCGAGCTCGGCGTCCAGGACGTCCGCCTGCTCGGCGGCGCCGGGCGCTACAGCGACTCCGGGATGATGGGCCTGCCCGACAACGACGACCCCGCCTGCTTCTGGCAGGCCGACGTGGACGAGGCCGCCGCGCACCTCGCCGAGGTGATCCGCGAGGTACGGCCCCAGGTCCTCGTCACCTACGACGACAACGGCGGCTACGGCCACCCCGACCACATCCAGGCCCACCGCGTCGCCATGCGCGCCGCCGAGCTGGCCGCCGACGCCGGCCGGCCGATCCCCAAGACCTACTGGAACCGGGTGCCCCGGCCCGTTGTGGAGGAGTCGTTCGCGCGGCTCCGGGAGGACCTGCCCGGCACCCCCTTCACCAAGGCGGCCGAGGCCGACGACGTACCGGGTGTCGTGGCCGAGGAGCGGATCACCACGGTGATCGACGGCACCGCGTACGCCGCCGCCAAGGCCGCCGCGATGCGCGCCCACGCCACCCAGATCACCGTGGCGGAACCGTACTTCGTGCTGTCCAACGAACTCGCCCAGCCGATCCTCACGACCGAGTACTACGAGCTGGTGCGGGGTGAGCGCGATCCGGGCGAGCGGGAGACGGACCTGTTCGCCGGTGTGGAGGAGACCTCATGAACGACCGGACGCCGATGCTCGCCCAGCCGGTGCGGCCGCCCTCCGCCGGACGGATCAGTGCGTACCTGGGGTTCTTCGTGCTCGGGGCCGTGGTCGGTGTGGCCGGGGCGCTCGTGCAGCCCGGGTGGTTCCCGGGCGGGCTGCTGCTCGCCCTCGCCGGTCTGGCCGGAGCCGTTCTGGGGGCCGCGCGCGTCACCCGGGGCCGGGCCGGGGGTGCTGCGGTCGCCGCCGGATGGATGCTCGCCGTCATCCTGCTCACCGCCAGCCGCCCCGAGGGCGACTTCCTCTTCGCCGCGGGAAGCGGCTCCTATCTCTTCCTGCTCGGGGGCATCGGTGTGGCTGTGATGTGTGCCACCCTCGCCCCGAGGCGGCAACCGGACGGCGACCCCGTCCGACTTGGCAAGTGACGTACCACTTCGCCAGGACGCGCCCGTGGGGGTCCGGTGTGACTTTCCCCAGCGGTCCTGGGATACGGGCGAGAGGTGGCCAGTATGGTGGTGCGCGCCGCCGAGCTGCCCGCGTGAGGTCGTGACGGGCGGCGGAGCCAACCGGGAGAACCTGCCTTGAGTCGTGAAACTGACACGCCGTCCTCCGGCCCCAACGGGCGCGGTGGAGCCGCCTACCCGTCGGGTACGCCGCCGTACGGGACCCCGATGGTCTCCGACGCCGGTACGGACGCGGGCCGTTCGGCCACGCGGCCGGAGGAACGCAAGACCGAGACCACGCTGACGACCCGGATCCGGATCAACATCCCCGGATCGCGGCCCATTCCGCCGGTCGTGATGCGCAAGCCCGTCACGGAGGCGGACGGCTCGAACGACACCGACACGCGCGGTGAGGCCACTCCGGCGCCGGGTGCCGCAACGTCCCAGGGCACAGGCCCGGTCGCGCCTCCCGCCGACCCCGCCCAGCCGGGCGACGACAAGCCGGCCAGCGACTGGTTCGCGCCCCGCAAGTCCGGCCCGGCCAAGGGCGGTCCGGGCAGCGGCTCCACGAACGGGGCCGGGCTGCCGGGCGGTTCGGGTCCTGCGGCGGGCGGTCCGGCTTCGGGTGCTCCCGGTACCGGGGCGTCAGGACCCGGCACCGGCGCGTCCGGTGGGGCGCGGCCCGGTGCCGGGCGGCCCGGAGGCGTGGTCGGTTCCATGAGCGTGCCGGGCGGCTCCCGGTCCGGCGGTACGAACGGTGCGGGGCTCCCGGGCGGCGCGACCGGCGGACCCGTCGCACCCGGGCACGGCGGCGGCACCGGCTCCTTCGATGTCACCGAGGCACTGGCGGCGGGCCCGCTGGGCAACGGCTCGCGTCCCGCCCCGGGCAAGGGCGGCGGCGAACCGCGCCGCGACGACCTGCCGTACTTCTCGGACAACGGCAACGGCAACGGCAACGGCAACCGCGACGGCGGCCCGGGCGCGTCCCACGGCTTCGGCGAGCCGGGCGGACGCGGCGGTGCCGGTGCCCGGGGCCCGGCCGGGCCGACGGGCGGTCCGGTCACCGGGGACGGTCCGATGGTGCCGCCGGCCGGTGGTCCCGGTGGTTTCGCCGGGCAGGGCGGGCCCGGCGGTCCGGGTGGTCCCGGCGCCTACGAGCCCAGCGGTCCGGGTGGGCCCGGCGGCTACAGCGCGCCCGGTGGCCCCGGTGCGCCCGGCGGCTACGGCAACGCGCCCGGCGCACCGGGTGGGCCCAACGGTCCGGGTGGGCCCGACGGCGTCCACGCGCCTGGCGGTCCCGGCGGCCCCGGCAACCCGGGCGGCTTCGGCGAGCCGGGCAGGCCCGGCCGCCCCGGCGGGCCCGAGAACTTCAGCGATCCCGGCGGCCCCGGCGCCCCTGGCACCTTCAACGACCCCGGCCGGCCGGGAGGCCCCGGCGCACCCGCCGGCCCTGGGGCCATAGGGGGCGGCCCGGGCGGATCCCGCGCACCCGCCGGTCCCGGCGGCTCTGGCGGCCCCGCGGGACCGGGCGCCCCCGGCCCTCTGGCCGGTCCCCCCGGCAGCACCACCGCTCCCGGCGCCGCAGGCCCCGGCCCCGGCGGCGGCATGAGCGACGACACCGCCATCCTCACCCCGCAGAAGCCCGCCCCCGAACCCCCGGACGGCCAGGGCTACGGCGGCCCCCGCCACGACAACGTCTCCGGGCACACCGTCACCAGCGGCATCCCGGTCGTCCCGCCCGGCGCGGCCTCCCCGTTCGGCCCGGGCGCGCCCGGCGACGGCCCGGTGCAGCACACGGCTCCGAAGCTGCCCGAGCCGGTCTCCCCGCCTCCGGCGAGCTCCTCGAAGGCGCCCAAGAAGAAGGGGCGCAACAAGCTCGTGCTGCTCGCCGCCGGCGTGGTCGTCCTGGCCGGTGGTGCCTACGGTGCCGGCCTGCTGATGAACCGCACCGACGTGCCCAAGGGCACCACCGTGCTCGGCGTGGACATCGGCGGCACCACCCGCGACGGCGCGGTCAAGAAGCTCGACGCGGCCTTCGACGACCGCGTCGGCAAGGAGCTGAAGCTGTCGGTGGGCGGCAAGACCGTGGCCCTCGCCCCGGACAACGCGGGCCTCCAGTTCGACATGGACGCCACGGCCGAAGCGGCGGCGAAGAGCGACTACAACCCGGTCTCCGTGATCGGCTCGCTCTTCGGCAACCACCGCGTCGTCACACCCGTCATGCCCATCGACGAGGAGAAGCTGCACGCCTCTCTGAAGAGCGCGGTCGGCGGCGCCGGAGCCGGCTCGGTCACCGAGGGCACGATCAAGTTCGAGCGGGGCAAGGCCGTCCCCGTCTACGGCAAGGCCGGCAAGGGCATCGACCTCGCCAAGTCGACGACAGCGGTGGAGGAGGCGTACCGCGCTCAGGTGGAGACCGGTTCGACCACGCCGGTGTCCGTCCCGACGACCGAACAGCAGCCGAAGATCACCAACGCCGAGGTCGACCGGATGATGAACAAGTTCGCCAAACCGGCGATGTCGGGCATCGTCACGGTCGAGGCGGACGGGGTGGCGGTCAAGTTCAGCCCCGAGAACTCCCTGTGGAAGTTCCTCCGCGTCAAGGCGGTCGACAACAAGCTGGTCGAGTACTACGACAAGGCCGCGCTGAAGGAGCTGTACGGCGGTGCCTACGACGACGTACTGATCACGCGGGGCAACGGCAAGAAGACCCCCGTGACGCCCGACGACGTCATCGTCGCCATGCGACCGGCCCTGCTGGGCAAGACGGCGGCGGACCGCGTAGGTGTGATCGAGACCAGTTAGGCGCAGGACGATCGAGGGGGGCGCTCCGGTTCAGGGCCGGAGCGCCCCCCTCGCCCCGTCCCAAAGCCCCACAGCGAGACCCCGTCACGAAGGCCCCACGGCGAGAAGGCGTCAGTTGAGCATCGCCCGGGCCGCCAGAGCCTCCCCCCGCAGCCGCTCGGCCGCGGACTCGTCCACCGCCCCCACCACCTCCGCGTAGGCCTCCAGCTCCGAGGACCCGCTCAGGAACTCACCGCGCCGCACCAGCAACTGCGCCCGCTCGTACCGCAGCCGAGCCGGATGCGACGGCAGCAGCAGCGACAGGTCGACCGCCCACAGCGCCACGTCCGACCGCTCGGGCCGGGCCGCGGCCCAGGCCCGCACGTTGTTCAGGATCCGCAGCACCACATCCAGCGGATCGGCCGGCCGCAGCATCGCCGCATCCAGGTGTGCCCCGGTCGCCCCGGCCACCAGCACCTCCGCGTCCGCCCCGCTCAGCACCCGCCCCCCGTCGAACGGGTCCGCCAGCACCTGCCCCTCCTCGGGCCCGAAGCCGACCACGAAATGCCCCGGCAGAGCCACCCCGTACACCGGCGCCCCGGCCCGCCGGGCGACCTCCATCCACACCACGGACAGCAGGATCGGCAACCCTCTGCGCCGCACCAGCACCGCGTGCAGCAGTGAGGACTCCAGCCGCCGGTAGTCGGCCGGCGTGCCGTGGAAGCCCAGCCGCTCACCGAGCAGCTCCCGCAGGGCCACCGCCCACGCCCGCGGCCCGCCGGGCCGGAACGGCAGCAGGCCGGCGAGCCGGTCCAGCTCGACCTGAGCGGCGTCCAGGCCCCTCTCGTCGAGCTCCCCGTCAGCCTCCGCGCCCATCAGCAGACACAGCGTCGACAGATCGGGCCGCTCGGACCGGGCCTCTTCGGCGAACCGCCGCCGCAGCTCGGCGGAACGCTCCGGAGGCGGGGGGCAGGGGGAACCCATACCTGGCTCGTGCCCCGTCACGGTGATCCGTTACCGGCCGGTGTGCCGCCGGCGTCCGGCGCCCGGTAGTGGTGGTAGGCGTGGTGCGCGGCGAACCCCATCCCGGCGTACAGCGCCCGCGCTCCCGCGTTCTCGGCCTCGACCTGGAGCCAGGCGGCCGACGCGCCCTCGTCGAGGGCCTGGCGGGCCAGCGCGGCCATCACGGCCGTACCGAGCCCCTGGCGCCGCAGTGCCGGATCGACCTCGACGGCGGCGAACCCCGCCCACCGCCCGTCGACCACGCACCGCCCGATGGCGGCCGGAGGCGACCCCTCCGCCGCACCGGGCACGGTCGCGAACCACACCGACGGCCCGCCCTGGAGCACCCGCAGCGCCACCTCGCTCACGCCCTTGCGCTGGTACCGGGCCAGCCACCCCTCGTCGGCCTCCCGGGACAGCAGGGCCCCCGCCGGGTCGCCCCCGTCGGCGATCGGCGCCAGCGGCCCGAGCCACAGTTCGGCGGTCACCTCCCGCACCCAGCCCCGCTCCTCCAGCTCGGCGCAGAGCAGCTCCTGCGTGCCCTCGGCACCGGTCGCGGTCTGCACGTAGGCGGGCAGCCCGCGCTCGCCGTACCACCGCCGGACCGTGCCGAGCGCCTCGTCGAGCGGCACACCGGGGTCGCCCAGCGGCAGCACCGAGTTGGCCCGCCGCGTGAACCCGGACGCGGCCCGTAGCTCCCATTCCCCGAGCCGCTCGCTCTCGGCGGGCCGCCAGGCCCGCGCGGCGACCCGGGCCAGCTCCTCGTAGGAGGCGGCCGGACCGCGGCGACGCGCCGGAGCGGCGGGCACGATCTTGCCCGCGACCAGCGCGGATTCCGCGATACGGACGCTCTCGCCACTCTTCCGTGTGATCAGCAGCACACCGTTGTTCCATGATGTGAGAACACCGACCGTGTCGGTGAACCTCTCACCCGGAGCCTCATGTTCGGTCAAGCTCCGCACGGAGACCCGTTTGCCCACGTCAGCAGTGGTGATACGGACCTCGAGTCGCCCGGCGGCAGAGATTTCCACAGGTCAGTTCACCCCTCCTGTTCGGATCATGCCCAGGAACGGAGATACTAGGGGCGGGCATCGACGACGCCGCGCTCCCGCGCGCCAGGCGGCGGAGCCTGAGGAGGCCCGCCAGCGCCCTATCGAGGAGGAACGACAGCGTGACCTACGTCATCGCGCAGCCTTGTGTCGACGTGAAGGACAAGGCGTGCATCGAGGAGTGCCCGGTCGACTGCATCTACGAGGGCCAGCGGTCCTTGTACATCCACCCGGACGAATGCGTCGACTGTGGTGCCTGTGAGCCGGTCTGCCCGGTCGAGGCGATCTTCTACGAGGACGACACTCCGGAGGAGTGGAAGGACTACTACAAGGCGAACGTCGAGTTCTTCGACGAGCTCGGTTCGCCCGGCGGTGCCAGCAAGCTCGGGCTGATCGAGCGGGACCACCCGTTCGTCGCCGCGCTGCCGCCGCAGAACCAGTAAGAGCGGCCCGCACCCCGTGCCGCCTCGGTCCCGTACGGCCTGATCACACCGCTGATCGCCGTACGGGGCCGAGGCGTTTGCCGCGAGGCGTTTGCCGTCACCCGGCTCGTACGTGCCAGAAAGTGAGCCAGAACCCGTGTCCGCAGTCTCCGACCGCCTCCCCACCTTCCCCTGGGACAAGCTGACGCCGTACAAGGCCACGGCCGCCGCCCACCCGGACGGCATCGTCGACCTGTCCGTCGGCACCCCGGTCGACCCGGTCCCCGAGCTGATCCAGAAAGCGCTGGTCGTGGCGGCGGACTCGCCGGGCTATCCGACCGTCTGGGGCACGCCCGAGCTGCGCGACGCGATCACCGGCTGGGTCGAGCGCCGCCTCGGCGCCCGGGAGGTCACCCACCGCCACGTCCTGCCGATCGTCGGCTCCAAGGAACTCGTCGCCTGGCTCCCGACCCAGCTGGGCCTCGGCCCCGGCGACCGGGTGGCTTTCCCGCGCCTGGCGTACCCGACGTACGAGGTGGGCGCGCGGCTGGCCCGCGCCGAGTACGAGGCCTACGACGATCCGGCCGAGCTGGACCCCGAGGGCCTGAAGCTCCTCTGGCTGAACTCGCCGTCGAACCCCACGGGCAGGGTCCTCTCCAAGGAGGAGCTGACCCGGGTCGTCGCCTGGGCCCGCTCGCACGGCGTCCTGGTCTTCTCGGACGAGTGCTACCTGGAGCTGGGCTGGGAGGCCGACCCGGTCTCGGTGCTGCACCCGGACGTCAACGGCGGCTCGTACGAAGGCATCGTCTCCGTCCACTCCCTGTCCAAGCGCTCGAACCTGGCGGGCTACCGCGCGGCCTTCCTGGCCGGCGACCCGGCGGTTCTCGGGCCGCTCCTGGAGATCCGCAAGCACGGCGGCATGATGACGTCGGCGCCGACCCAGGCGGCCGTGGTGGCGGCCCTGGGCGACGACGAGCACGTCCGCGTCCAGCGCGAGCGCTACGCCGCCCGCCGCGCACTCCTGCGCGAGGCCCTCCTCGCCCACGGCTTCCGCATCGAGCACAGCGAGGCGAGCCTCTACCTGTGGGCCACGCGGGGCGAGTCCTGCTGGGACACGGTCGCCCACCTCGCGGAACGGGGCATCCTGGTGGCTCCGGGCGACTTCTACGGCCCCGCGGGCGCTCAGTTCGTCCGCGTGGCGCTGACGGCGACGGACGAGCGGGTGGCGGCGGCCGTACGGCGTCTGTGACCGCTGCGCGCCGCGCACATGCCGAAGGGGTCCAGGGAAGCTCCCTGGACCCCTTCGGTGTCAGGACCGGCCGTCAGCCGACCGGGGTCGGTGTCAGGACCGTCAGCCGACCGGCAGGCTCTTCACCGGCAGCGAGTCCGCGGACGGCACGCCACCCTTGGCCAGGGAGTCCGTCGGCAGACCGCCCTTGGCCGAACCGGCCGCGTCACCGACGAGCTGCTCGGCGGAACCCGCGGCGTCACCGGCCGCCTTCTGCGCGACGGGGGTGGTCTTCTTGACCGCCTTGCCATCGGTCTTGCCCGCGGCGGGCACCGCCTTCTTGACGGTCTTGGCGCCGGTGTCACCCGCGGACTCGGTGACGTTCTGCGCCGCACCGTCGACCGTGTTGCCGACGTTCGCCCCGTCCAGGGCGGTCAGGCCGCCGAGGTTGGGGGTGGCCGGCAGCTCGGGGGCCGCGCTGGCGGAGCCGGCCGCACCGACCCCGGCAGCCGCCCCCGCAGCGACGATCAGCGCGGCACGGGCGATCCGGCGGGTCAGGGGGAGGGACATGGTGCTCCTTCGACGGAGAGAACAGTGAGGTTCGTGAAGTGTCCGACCGGGGTCCGGGAGTTGATCGACTGGCTGTTGATCGCCCCGACTCGGACGCAGTGACTACCGCTCGAAGCCCGCGAAGGTTGCGGCACCGCAACGTAAAGAGTTGGCAATGCGTCGCATAATCGGCTGCGGATGAAACCGGGCAAAGAGGTCCTCGCCGGAAAGTCTGCCGAATCCTTCCCGCCCTTTGTTCGCAAGGGTTCTCAGGGTTTCCGAGTGAGGGTGCGAAAAACCCGCGCACACCATCGCCGCCGAGCCGCCCCGGTAACTCGCGAGGGTGAGGTCCCGCACCCCTGCGCGAGCTACCTCATCGTGACGATACGCACCGCTTCCGCGTCGCGCTCCGCGCCCGCGGTGCCCTTCGCTGCGACGTCCCGCCATTCCCTGGCGGTGTTCCCGGCGACCCACTCCCGCCCCTCGTAGGTGACGCGCGCGATGTGCAGTTCGGAGGCGTTGGCCACGGCCCAGTGCGCCAGCTGCCAGCCCCGCTGGTCCAGGCTCCGGCCGTCCGCGGCACTCGTGTCGGTGGCCACCGGCAGCGTCACGGTCCGCTCGCCCTCCTCGTCCGTCGCGCTCCGGGACGGCGTGGGCGTGGCCGCCGAGGTGCCGCCCACCTCGGCAGCGGCCGGCTCCAGCACATCGCGCCCGAAGTCGCGCGCGTGCGCGGCACGCACCCCGTCCGGGCCCGTCGCCCGGGTCGCGGCCGGGCGGCCCTCGCAGGTCAGCGTGGCCGCCGACTGCCCGGTGAGGGCGGCGGCGAGCAGCGCGGCGTCCGGCTCGTGCTTGGCGTAGGCCTCCGGGAAGCCGCTGCGCTGCACCCGCTGCGCGGCGACGGTGAGCGGCAGCCGCGTGTACCCGGGCACCTTGACGAGGTGGTCGTAGAACTCACCGGCCGAGTAGGCCGGGTCCATGATCTCCTTCGGCGTGCCCCAGCCCTGCGAGGGCCGCTGCTGGAACAGGCCGAGCGAGTCCCGGTCGCCGTAGTCGATGTTGCGCAGGCTGGACTCCTGGAGCGCGGTCGCCAGCGCGATGGTGACGGCCCGCTCCGGCAGGCCGCGCGCGGTCCCCACGGCGGTGATCGTCGCCGCGTTGACCGCCTGCTCGGGCGTGAACTCGTACGACGCCCCGTCCCTCTTGCCGGAGACGACGGTGCAGCCCGGCCCGCCCGCGCCCCCGGTGACGTACTGCACGACGAGGTAGCCGGCGACCGCGAGCAGGATCACGAAGGCGGATCCGTATCGGAAGAGGCGGCCACGGCGCTTGGGAGAGAGAGACTGCTCTGGCACGCCGTACAAGGTACTGGAGAGTACGGAGTCGTATGTGCCAAGTGTGGACAGTGAGCACGAGGCCTGGCGCGTTAGGGTCGACGGCATGGCCGACACCTCGCTTGACCTCACGCTGGACGCCGCGGAGCTCACCGCCCGGCTCGTCGACTTCCGATCGGAGAGCGGCACCGAGAAGCCGCTCGCGGACGCCGTCGAGACGGCGCTGCGCGCGCTGCCCCACCTGACGGTCGACCGGTACGGCAACAACGTCGTGGCCCGTACGAACCTGGGCCGCGCGGAGCGGGTGATCCTGGCCGGACACATCGACACCGTCCCGATCGCGGACAACGTCCCCTCCCGGCTCGACGAGGACGGCGTCCTGTGGGGCTGCGGCACCTGCGACATGAAGTCGGGCGTCGCCGTGCAGCTGCGCATCGCCGCCACGGTCCCGGCCCCGAACCGCGACCTGACCTTCGTCTTCTACGACAACGAGGAGGTCGCCGCGGAGCTCAACGGCCTCAAGCACGTCTGTGAGGCCCACCCCGATTGGCTGGAGGGCGACTTCGCGGTGCTGCTGGAACCGTCGGACGGCCAGGTCGAGGGCGGCTGCCAGGGCACCCTCCGTGTGCTGCTGAGGACCACGGGCGAGCGGGCCCACTCGGCACGCGGCTGGATGGGCTCCAACGCGATCCACGCGGCGGCCCCGATCCTCGCCCGACTCGCCTCCTACGAGCCGCGCCGGCCGGTGATCGACGGTCTGGAGTACCGCGAGGGGCTGAACGCGGTCGGCATCACCGGAGGAGTCGCCGGCAACGTGATCCCCGACGAATGCGTCGTCACCGTCAACTTCCGCTACGCGCCCGACCGCACGCCCGAGGACGCCGTCGCCCACGTCCGCGAGGTCTTCGCGGACTGCGGGGTCGCGGAGTTCGAGGTCGTCGACCACAGCGGCGCGGCGATGCCGGGCCTGTCCCACCCGGCGGCCAAGGCGTTCATCGAGGCCGTCGGCGGCACCCCGATGCCGAAGTACGGCTGGACCGACGTCTCCCGCTTCTCCGCGCTGGGCGTCCCCGCGGTCAACTACGGTCCCGGCAACCCCCACTTGGCGCACAAGCGGGACGAGCGCGTGGAGATCGCCAAGATCCTCGCGGGCGAGGAGCGACTGAGGAACTGGCTGACCGCCTGACCCCGACGGGACGCCGTGGTGTGTTTACGGCGCACCATCGCGGACATGCTCACGTCCCTCGTTCGTAACCCGCGTAGATCTACGCTGAGGTGGAAAGACAGGCACGACGGAGGGAGCGCACATGGCGACCGGCAACCCCGAGGGGAAGAAGCAGCCGCCGGAGGAGAAGCGCCTGGGCCCGGTCCTCCGCAGGCGGGACCAGGTGCAGGCCAGCACGACCGACCAGCGGCTGCTGGACGCCGGCGGGCCCTCCGACTGGGTCCACACCGACCCCTGGCGCGTGCTGCGCATCCAGTCGGAGTTCATCGAGGGCTTCGGCACGCTGGCCGAACTCCCGCCCGCGATCAGCGTGTTCGGCTCGGCCCGGACCCCGGCGGACTCGCCCGAGTACGAGGCGGGCGTCCGGCTGGGCCGGGGCCTGGTGGAGGCGGGCTTCGCGGTCATCACGGGCGGCGGCCCGGGCGCGATGGAGGCGGCCAACAAGGGTGCCCTGGAGGCCAAGGGCCTCTCGGTCGGCCTCGGTATCGAACTGCCCTTCGAGCAGGGGCTGAACCCGTACGTCGACATCGGCCTCAACTTCCGCTACTTCTTCGTCCGGAAGATGATGTTCGTCAAGTACGCCCAGGGCTTCGTCGTCCTGCCCGGCGGCCTCGGCACCCTCGACGAACTCTTCGAGGCCCTCACCCTCGTCCAGACCCAGAAGGTCACCCGCTTCCCCATCGTCCTCTTCGGCAGCGCCTACTGGGGCGGCCTGGTGGACTGGCTCCGCGGCACGGTCATCGCCCAGGGCAAGGCGGCGGAGAAGGACCTGCTGCTGTTCCACGTGACGGACGACGTGGACGAGGCGGTGGCGCTGGTGTCGAAGGAAGCGGGCCGCTAGCTGGGGGACGGGACCGGGCCGGGGCCAGGGGGCGGGCCGAGCTCCCTGGTGCCTCGGTCAGGCCAGCCCCCGCCGGGCAACGGCAGGCACCCGGTGCCCCGCGATCGCCGAGACCATGTCCAGGACCTGCCGCGTCTCGCCGACCTCGTGCACCCGGTACACCTGCGCCCCCAGCCACGCGGACACGGCCGTGGTCGCCAGCGTACCGATGACCCGCTCCTTCACGGGCCGGTCCAGCGTCTCCCCGACGAAGTCCTTGTTGGACAGCGACACCAGCACGGGCCACCCCGTGGCGACCATCTCGTCCAGCCGCCGCGTCGCCTCCAGGCTGTGCCGCGTGTTCTTCCCGAAGTCGTGCCCGGGGTCGATCATCACCGACTCCCGCGGCACCCCCAGCGACACCGCCCGCTCGGCCAGCCCGACCGTCACCTCCAGGATGTCGGCCATGACATCGCCGTACTCGACCCGGTGCGGGCGGGTCCGCGGCTCCGCGCCGCCCGCGTGCGTGCACACCAGCCCCACCCCGTACCGCGCCGCGACCTCCGCGAGGCCGGGGTCGACCCCGCCCCACGCGTCGTTCAGCACGTCAGCCCCGGCCTCGCACACGGCCTCCCCGACGTCGGCACGCCACGTGTCCACGCTGATGATCACGTCCGGGAACCGCCGCCGCACCTCCGCGACGAACCCGACCGTCCGCCGGGCCTCCTCCTCGGCCGTGACCTCCTCGCCCGGCCCGGCCTTGACCCCGCCGATGTCGACGATCGCGGCCCCCTCGGCCACCGCCCGCTCCACGCGCGCGAGGGCCGGTTCGTCACGGAAGGTGGCGCCCTGGTCGTAGAAGGAGTCAGGGGTCCGGTTCACGATCGCCATGATCACCGGCTCGTGCGGCCCGAATTCCCGCCTGCCCAGCCTGAGCATCCGCTGTGACCTTTCCTGGTACGTCCCCGTCTTCCGCCGCCTGCGACCCTAACTGTCGGACCCGCATGGCACGATCGGACCCTGACAACATCCGACTCGGAGGACTCCGGGAGTCCGAACCGTCCGACCGTGGGGGCCCCGCGATGGTTATGTTCCTGTTCCTGGTCGTCGCGCTCGCCGTCGTGGTCGCCGCGGTGACCCTCGCCGTGGTGGGCGGCGGCGAGAACGGCCCGCTGCCCGAGGCCGCCCCCGAGCGGCTGCGGGACCCGCTGCCACCGGACCGCCCGGTCGGCCGCGCGGACGTGGAGAGCCTCCGCTTCCCGCTCGCCGCCCGCGGCTACCGCATGGCCGACGTGGACGACGCCCTCAGCCGCCTGGGCGCCGAGCTCGCCGAACGCGACGCCCGCATCGCCGACCTGGAGTCGGCCCTCGCGGGCGCCCGGACGGCCTCCGCCCACGGGCCGCTGCACCCGTCCGGGGAGCACCACGTCTCCATGGACAAGCCCGCCCCGGGTCGGGAGGACCGGCCGTGAGTGACGGCGCCGCCCTCGCCGGCCCGGACGGCGCGCCGCGCTGCCCCTGGGCCCTGTCCGCCCCGGAGTACGTGACGTACCACGACGAGGAGTGGGGCCGACCGGTCCACGGCGACGACGCGCTCTTCGAGCGGCTGAGCCTGGAGGCCTTCCAGTCCGGCCTGTCCTGGATCACGATCCTGCGCCGCCGCCCCGGCTTCCGCGCCGCCTTCGCCGACTTCAAGATCGTCTCGGTGGCCGCCTTCACCGACGAGGACCGCGAGCGCCTCCTGGCCGACGCCGGGATCATCCGCAACCGGGCCAAGATCGACGCGACCCTCGCCAACGCGCGTGCGCTCGCCGCATGGCCCCCGGGCGACCTGGACGAACTGATCTGGTCCCACGCCCCGGACCCGGCCGGCCGCCCGGCCCCGAAGACGCTTTCCGACGTCCCGCCCGTCACGCCCGAGTCGACAGCCCTGTCCAAGGCCCTCAAGAAGCGCGGCCTCCGCTTCGTGGGCCCGACAACGGCGTACGCGCTCATGCAGGCGTGCGGCCTGGTGAACGACCACCTGGAAACGTGCATGGCGAGGAACGCCCGGTAAGGGGTCCTTTCACCATGAGCGTCCGACCCGGACGGGCATAGTGAAAGGCCCCCTGAGGGGCGCGGGGAACTGCGCGACCGGCCACGGCGAACCCGCGCCCCCGACGGCGCTCAGACCCCGGACTCACCGGCCCAGGTACTTCGGCTTCTCCTTGTTGACGAAGGCCTGCACCGCGATGGCGTGATCCTCGGACGAACCGGCCCGGGTCTGGAGCTCGTCCTCCTTCTCCAGGGTCTCCTCCAGGGAGTGCGTCAGCCCGTAGCCCATCGACTCCTTCAGCGCCGCGTACGCCACCGTCGGCCCCTCGGCCAGCGCCCGGGCCACCTTCCCGGCCTCGGCACGCAGCTCGCCCGCCGGCACCAGCCGGTTGGCGATGCCGAGCTCGTACGCCTCCTGGGCGTTGATGCTCCGGGGGAAGAGCAGCAGGTCAGCGGCCCGCCCGGGGCCGACCACGCGCGGCAGTGTCCAGGAGACCCCCGAGTCGGCGGTCAGTGCCACTCCGGCGAACGAGGTGTTGAACGCGGCCGTGTCCGCCACGATCCGGTAGTCCGCCGCGAGCGCGAAGCCGAAGCCCGCCCCGGCCGCCACCCCGTTCACGGCGGCGACGACCGGCTTCGCCGCCCCGGCCAGTGCCCGCACGATCGGGTTGTAGTGCTCCCGCACCGTGCTCATGGTCTGCCCCGACCCCGTCTCCCGGTCCTGGATCAGCAGCCCGATGTGCTCCTTGAGGTCCTGCCCGACACAGAACGCCCGGTCACCGGCGGCGGTCAGCAGCACCGCCCGCACGGCGGAGTCGTCCACCGCGGACCGGACCGCCTCCCGCAGGGCGACCTTGGTCTCCACGTTCAGCGCGTTCATCGCCTCCGGGCGGTTCAGCGTGATCGTCGCGAGCCCGTCGCTCACCTCGTAGAGCACGGTGTCGGCCATGGCGTATCCCCTCCGTGTCGCTGCTCGGGGACGTACCGGCCGGTACGTCCCGGGTCTGCAGGACAGCATGACGGAGATCGCCGACGGGAGACCGGACCGGACGTGTGACCTGCGTCAAAGAATTCTCGCCCGGATTCGTTCGGCGGATGTGTGTGCGGTGGCGGAGTATCGCAGTCTCACCGCCGAATTGAGTGGTTTTGCTCGCGTGCGTTGCCCAAGCGATGCCTGCTGATGTTGGTCATCGGGTCCTGAGATGCGGGATAATGGCTTGGAAGCAATGTGTTCGATGCCGGTGTCGCGAGTCCTGCCACAAGGGCCGCACGTGTGCCCTTCTCAGGGCCGTCGGCTTTGACGATGAGCTGGGTTTCAGGAAGGGGAACGAGCATGGCGGCCATGAAGCCGCGGACGGGTGATGGCCCGCTCGAGGTGACCAAGGAGGGGCGGGGCATCGTCATGCGAGTTCCGCTCGAGGGCGGCGGTCGGCTCGTCGTCGAGCTGACCCCGGACGAGGCCGACGCGCTCGGCGACGCCCTCAAGAAGGTTGTCGGCTGACGCGCAGGCGACCATACCCTTTCAGCTGCCCCGGCCTCACCTGAGGTTCCGGGGCGGCTGTTTTCTCACCGCTGACTCTCGCCTGCCCCGGCTGCGGAGCCGCTAACGCACGACCCGGCTGCGGCTACCGCTTCACCGCGCACAGCAGGCCGTCGCCCACCGGCAGCAGGGACGGCACCAGTTCCTGGCTCTCGCGCACCGCGCGCAGCAGTTCCCGCAGCCGCAGGACCTCCGTGGGCTGCGGGCCGGAGTCCACCGTCCGGCCGTTGGCGAAGACGCCCTCGAAGACGACCAGCCCGCCGGGGCGCAGCAGACGCAACGATTCAGCGAGGTAGTCCATGACCTCGAGACGGTCTCCGTCGCAGAAGACGAGGTCGTAACCGGCGTCGGCGAGGCGGGGCAGCACGTCCAGGGCGCGGCCCGGGATGAAGCGGGACCGGTTGCTGGCGAAGCCGGAGGCGCGAAAGGCCTGGCGGGCGAACTGCTGGTGCTCCGGCTCGGGATCCACGGTCGTCAGGACACCGTCGGGCCGCATACCGTGCAGGAGGTGGATCCCGGAGACGCCGCAGCCGGTCCCGATCTCGGCGACGGCCTTCGCGTCGACGGAGGCGGCCAGCAACCGCAGCGCGGCGCCCGTGCCGGGCGACACCGAGCGCAGCCCTGCCTCACGGGCCCGGTCACGGGCCCAGTGCAGCGCTTCGTCCTCGGCGACATAGGCGTCGGCGAACGCCCAGCTCGTCTGCCGGTTGCCGGTAATGACCCTCTCCTGTCCCCGTGAATGCCTGGCGTGACTGTATCCGTTGGGTGCGGGAACCCGCAGATGGGACCGGTCGTTTAAAGGGATGAGCGAGTGGCGTGGGCCGGGACGGGGGGCAGGCGGTGGGCCAGGGCGCCGAGCAAGTGCCGACGCAGCAGCACGAGGCGTATCAGCACAGATCAAATTCTCGTAAAACCGCTTATCCGGTCCTAACGGGCGAGGTGGCTATGGTAGGGGCTCCACTGGACACCACCAGAGCTGACAGGGGAGGTGCGGCTGCGTCTGTGGATCGCGGAGGAGTGCTGCGGCGCTTCCTCGGATCGGCGGGCAGGCCGACATCCGTGAACGACACCGCTGCTGACCACAGCCACGCCGCTGACTTCGCCCAGACCGCGACCTTCACCACCGACGCGGACGGGCAGGCGTGGACTCCGCCCACGTGGGAGGAGATCGTCAGTACGCACAGCGCCCGGGTCTACCGGCTCGCCTACCGCCTGACCGGCAACCAGCACGACGCGGAGGACCTCACGCAGGAGGTCTTCGTCCGCGTCTTCCGCTCCCTGTCGACCTACACGCCGGGCACCTTCGAGGGCTGGCTGCACCGCATCACGACGAACCTGTTCCTGGACATGGTCCGCCGCAAGCAGCGCATCCGCTTCGACGCCCTCGGCGAGGACGCCGCCGAGCGGCTGCCCAGCAAGGAGCCCTCGCCCCAGCAGGTCTTCAACGACGCGCACTTCGACGCGGACGTCCAGCAGGCCCTCGACACGCTCGCTCCCGAGTTCCGTGCCGCGGTCGTCCTGTGCGACATCGAAGGACTGTCGTACGAGGAGATCGCCGCGACCCTCGGAGTGAAGCTCGGTACGGTCCGTTCGCGGATCCACCGAGGCCGCTCCCAGCTGCGCAAGGCCCTCGCGCACCGCTCCCCGGAGGCGCGTGCCGAGCGCCACTCCTTCGTGCCCCGCGTTGCCGCACTGGGAGGAGGGGGCGCGAGCGCGTGAGCGGATCACGGCCGAAAGCTTCCGAGGGACACCTCGCAGAGCAGCACCTGGGAGACCGACTCTCCGCCCTGGTGGACGGAGAGCTCGGTCATGACGCGCGTGAGCGCGTACTGGCGCACGTGGCCACCTGCCCGAAGTGCAAGGCGGAGGTGGACGCCCAGCGCCGGCTGAAGAACGTCTTCGCGGAGGCGGCCCCGCCGCCCCCGTCCGAGAGCTTCCTGGCCCGCCTGCAGGGACTACCCGCGGGCGGCGGCCCGGACGGTGATGTCATGCCGCCGGGCGGGGGAGGGCTGCCCGGCGGGCTGCCCGGGCGCTTCGGATCGTCCGGGGTCTTCGGAGTGAAGCGCGGCGAGCGGTTCGAGTTCGGGTACGTCCCGGCCCGGCCGCACCTCCCCGTGCCGCCGTCCTCCGCGGGGAGCGGGCGCCTCCCGGCGGGCGGCAGCGGCCTGCCCTCCGACCACCACGGTCTTCCTCCTGGAGGCCGGGGCTTCCGCATCCACGAGGTCGGCCGGCACGACACGGACAGATCCTCCTCGCGGCTGCGGTTCGCCTTCGCGGCCGCCGGTGCCGTTTCCCTGGCGGCTATCGCCCTGGGCGGCGTGGCCACCGTCACCCCGACCGACACCGAGGCCCGCGGCGGCTCCGGCACGGGGAGCAACGTGACGCCGATGCGCACGCAGGGCACGGGGGCCGCGACGGCGCCCGAGTCCCAGCGGCGCCGGAGCACGGGGCCGCTGCTCGGACAGGGGCACGGCCAGAACCCGCTGGGCCACGCCCCGGTCGCCCCGACCGAGGTGTCCGCGCCGCTGCTGCCCGGGATCTCCCCCGCCGCCCGGCATTACCCCCACGCGCTGACCGCCCCGGTGGTGGCCGGTGCCGCCGCCGTGTCCCCGCTGATACGTCCGCTGGAGGCGGCTCCGCCGGCCGCCCTGGCCTCGTGGTCGGCGGTCCCCGAGATCACGGCCCCCCTGCTCGCCGTGCCCCTCGCCGATCCGACCTCGTCCCCCTCCGCGTCCTCCTCCTCGCGGGCGGCCCGCTGACGGGCCCTGCGCACCGGCCCGCGAACCTGATTGAATCCGGGGGTTGCCGCCCGCGGCCGAGGCGTGGCGGGGCGGCCGATTTCGACGAACAGCGGCCACCGCGACGAGCCGTGCCGCGGCTGTGGGGAGAGCATGAACGAGGGGAAGCCCACGAAGGCGAAGTGGTGGAGTCGTCCACGGCCGCAGGACCTCTCGGGGGAGCCGGAGGCCTCCGTCGACACCGACGGGGACTTCGAGCTGGCCCGGCCTGTGGTCCGGCAGGACGACGACGCGGGCGACTACGAGCTGAGGCGTCCCGAGGCGGTGCCGGCCGAGGGCGCCGTGGAAGTGCCCGCCGTGCGGGGCGAGGGCGCGGGTGAGGTGCCTGCCGTGCGCGGCGAGGGTGCCGTCGTGGAGGCCGCCGTGCCTGCCGAGGCTGCTCTCAAACCGCTGCACGATCCCGATCCCTACAGCACTCCGCCCTACGGCGAACCGGGCCCCTGGGCGCCCGCCCCGCCCGTCCAGCATCCGGCGGCGACACCGGCGCAGGGAGTCGCGATACCGGCGCAGGGCGTGGCGATACCGGGCCGGCCGGCCCCGCCGGACGCGCCCGTCCCGCCGGCGCAGCAGGGCATGCCGACGGTGCCGCCCCCGAGCGGCCCTGCCCCTGCCCCTGCCGCGCCGGTGCCGGCTCAGGCGCCGGTCCCCAGCACCCCTGTGCCCATGCCGACCGCGCCCGCCTATGCCGACGCCCCGGCCCCGGTCCCGGCGCCCGCCGCCCCCGCTCCCGGCCCCTGGCAGCGCTACGACCCCTGGGCGGCTCCCGCGGCCCCCGGCGGTCACGGCCCGCTCCAGCAGAACGGCGCCGCCGTGCTGAGCACGGAGCAGCGTCGCAAGCGGGGCAGGAAGGCGCTGGTGACCGGGGCCGTGGTGCTCGCGCTCGCGTCCGGGGGCATCGGCGGTGCCGTCGGGACGTATCTGGAGCGGAACGGGGGCGTCGGGAGCGTCGAGCTGCCGCAGGCCGGGAAGGAGACCGCCGCGCGGGACGCGGACAGCGTGGCCGGGATCGCCGGGCGGGCCCTGCCCAGCGTGGTCACCCTGCATGTGAGCGGCTCCGGGGAACAGGGCACGGGCACCGGCTTCGTGCTCGACGGCCGCGGGCACATCCTCACCAACAACCACGTCGTGCGGCCCGCCGGGACCGGCGGCGAGATCACCGTGACCTTCAACGGCGGGGAGACCGCCCAGGCCGAGGTCATCGGCCGGGACAGCGGCTACGACCTCGCGGTCGTGAAGGTGAAGGGCGTGCGCGGACTCACCCCCCTGCCCCTCGGCAACTCGGACAACGTGCAGGTCGGCGACCCGGTCGTGGCCATCGGCGCCCCCTTCGACCTGGCCGGCACCGTCACCTCCGGCATCATCAGCGCCAAGCAGCGGCCCATCACGGCCGGCGGCGAGAAGGGCGACGGCAGCGACGTGTCGTACGTCGACGCGCTGCAGACCGACGCGCCCATCAACCCCGGCAACTCCGGCGGCCCCCTGCTCGACGCCGACGCCCGGGTGATCGGCATCAACTCGGCCATCCGCTCGGCGGACAGCGGCTCCGACCTGGACAGCGCACGGTCCGGCTCGATAGGCCTCGGGTTCGCCATCCCCATCAACCAGGGCAAGCGCGTCGCCGAGGAACTGATCAACACCGGGAAGGCGACCCACCCGGTCATCGGCATCACCCTGGACATGGACTACACCGGCGACGGCGCTCGCGTGGCCACCGAGGGCAGTGAGGGCGGGCCGCCGGTCACCACGGGCGGCCCGGGTGCCAAGGCCGGCATCAAGGCGGGCGACGTCATCACCGAGGTCGACGGCCGGCGTGTCCACTCCGGGGAGGAACTGGTCGTCAAGACCCGTGCCCACCGCCCCGGCGACCGCCTGGAGCTCACCGTGGAGCGCGGCGGTGAGGAGCGGACGGTCTCGCTCGTCCTCGGATCGTCCGGTGGTTGAGATGATCTCCGGGGGTCGCGGGGACGGCTCGCCGGGCCCCCCGCGAGCGGACCGGAGAGGCAGACAGTCGGGAGAGCGCTCCCACCTCCCGCACGCGGAGGCGCCGGGACAGTACCGGTCGGACAGGATCGCCGGGTACCGTGGATCCGGCCCGGGCCACGGCAGGACCCGCACCGACCACGAGGGCCGAGGACCGAGGACATCGCTAGGAGCTTCAGGTGTTCAATGACATAGGCTCACTCGAGCTGGTGACGCTCATCGTCCTTGCCGTGCTCGTCTTCGGTCCGGAGAAGCTCCCCAAGGTCATCCAGGACGTGACGCGCACGATCCGGAAGATCCGTGACTTCTCGGAGAGCGCCAAGAACGACATCCGGGAGGAACTCGGCCCGGAGTTCAAGGACTTCGAGTTCGAGGACCTAAACCCGAAGACGTACCTCCGCAAGCAGCTGGACAACGAGGACTTGGGGCTTAAGGAGATCCGCAACGGCTTCGACCTCAAGAAGGAGATGGCCGAGGTCACCGACGCCGTTCACGGCCGTGACCCGGACACATCGCCCTCGTCGTCCTCCTCCGGCTCCTCCGGCGGCCGCATCGACATGACCAAGAAGCCCGAGACGCCCGCCCGGGACGACCGGCCGCCCTTCGACATGGACGCCACCTGAGCGATCCGCCGCCAGGGTGTGCGCCCCGGCGCGCGTGACGCGTCTCATACTCCGGTCGGGCTGTGTACGGCCTGTTCCAGGCGCCCGTGCGGCCCACGCGCCGGGCGGTTTCCTTGCTGCTCGCGGCGGTGTGGCTATGCTGCCGAGTTGTTGTGCGGACCGGTCGAGTACGCCCGAAGGGGGGCGGGCCGCTCCGGTCCGACGAGAGCGAGGAGCGGGCACATGGAGACGACGAGTCGGGCAGTCGCGCAGACGCCGGCCGCGGAGGACGGACAACAGCTCCCCTCCGCCCGGCGTACGGTCGACGGCTACCTGCGCGCGCCCTTCCCGTGGTACGGCCTCGACGAGGCGTTCACGGGGCCGCGCTGGCTGATGCAGGTCGGAACGACGGCCGACGGGGCCGTGGAACACGGGTCGATCGGACACGGTGACGAGCCCACGGTGCGCAACGAGCATGCCGCCGGAGGCGATCAGGAGGCCATGGAGAAGTTCGCGGTCGTGGTGACCGTGGCCGCGAACCCCTCCCGGCGCAGCGCGGACGGCACGGGGTTGCTGGAGGCCACGTCGGTGTCGTCCGCGGCCTGGCTCGCGGGTGTGGGGCTGCTGTCCTTCACCTGGCCCGGTCATATGGACCACTCGCTGCGGGACGACTGGCTGGAGCAGCAGACCGAGACGGCGTGGGTGCTGGCGGACGACCTCGAAGGGTCCCACTGGTCGACGCTGTCGCTTCCCGTGGACGGGGTGCCGACGGCGTTCCACTACCGGGAGTCGGAGTTCGGGTGGGTGCTGGCCG
Organism: Streptomyces sp. NPDC033136; assembly: GCF_055578235.1. Classification (NCBI taxonomy): domain Bacteria; kingdom Bacillati; phylum Actinomycetota; class Actinomycetes; order Kitasatosporales; family Streptomycetaceae; genus Streptomyces; species Streptomyces sp. NPDC033136. Next base: position 176,911 of record NZ_JBVIPD010000013.1, on the reverse strand, counting down.
GGTCGACTTCGGCGGGTGTGCACCTCGGGGCGTACGGCAGAGGCATGAGCGCGTACGGGCTCGGGTTCTCCGTGGTGAAGGACATCGCCGCGTACGCGTGAACTCCGGGGCGCCGGCTTTCCGGCGCCCCTCGCCGTGGGGTCTCCGCTTCGTCGGCGGCCGCCGACGCGATGCGGCCGGTCGCGCGGCTCCGGTCTAGAACTTGTTCCGCGGAGTGATCCCCAGGGACAGGCCCGACAGACCCCGCTGCCTGCCGCCCAGCTTGCCCGCGATCGCCCGCAGGGCCGAGCCCGCCGCCGAGTCCGGGTCCGTCAGGACGACCGGCTTGCCCTCGTCGCCGCCTTCGCGGAGGCGGACGTCGATCGGGATGCTGCCGAGGACCGGGACGTTCGTGCCGGTCGTGCGGGTCAGGCCGTCGGCGACCACCTGGCCGCCGCCCGTGCCGAAGACGTCGACCATCTCGTCGCAGTGCGGGCAGGGCAGGCCGGACATGTTCTCGACCACGCCGACGATCTTCTGGTGGGTCTGCACGGCGATGGAGCCCGCGCGCTCGGCGACCTCGGCCGCCGCCTGCTGCGGGGTCGTGACGACCAGGATCTCGGCGTTGGGGACCAGCTGGGCGACGGAGATCGCGATGTCGCCGGTGCCGGGCGGCAGATCCAGCAGCAGGACGTCCAGGTCGCCCCAGTACACGTCCGCGAGGAACTGCTGGAGGGCGCGGTGGAGCATCGGGCCGCGCCAGACCACCGGGGCGTTGCCCGGGGTGAACATGCCGATCGAGATGACCTTCACGCCGTTCGCCGACGGCGGCATGATCATGTTCTCGACCTGGGTGGGACGGCCGTCGGCGCCCAGCATGCGCGGCACGGAGTGGCCGTAGATGTCGGCGTCGACGACACCGACCTTGAGTCCGTCGGCCGCCATCGCCGCCGCCAGGTTCACCGTCACCGAGGACTTGCCCACGCCGCCCTTGCCGGAGGCGACCGCGTAGACGCGGGTGAGGCTGCCCGGCTTGGCGAAGGGCACCTCGCGCTCGGTCTGGCCGCCGCGCAGGGCGTTCGCCAGCTCCTTGCGCTGCTCGTCGCTCATCACGTCGAGCGTGACGTCGACGCGGGTGACGCCCTCGACCGCGGACACCGCGTCGGTCACGCGCTGCGTGATCGTCTCCCGCATCGGGCAGCCCGAGACCGTGAGGTACACGGTGACCGCGACCGCTCCGTCCGCGCCGATCTCCACGGACTTGACCATCCCGAGTTCGGTGATGGGCTTGTGGATCTCGGGGTCGTTCACCGTCGCCAGTGCTTCGCGCACCGCGTCTTCCGTAGCCATAGGACGATGGTACGGCGCTGTACCGGTGCGTAGGAAAGCGTCTCAGCGGTCGTCTGCGTCACGTCCCCGTGACTGTTCCGCCGGGAATGCGACGGGGTCGTGACGGTGGCCCGTCTGGCGTTCCTCCAGCTCCTTGATCACGTCCTGGAACTCGGAGCGGATCCAGTCGCGGGTGGCGACCTCGCCCAGGCCGATACGCAGGGCCGCGATCTCGCGGGTCAGGTACTCGGTGTCCGCGATCGACCGCTCGTTCTGCTTGCGGTCCTGCTCCAGGTTGACCCGGTCGCGGTCGTCCTGCCGGTTCTGCGCGAGCAGGATCAGCGGGGCGGCGTAGGAGGCCTGGAGCGACAGCATCAGCGTCAGGAAGATGAACGGGTACTCGTCGAACCTCAGGGGCCGGGGCGCGAGGCTGTTCCACGCCACCCACAGGATGATGGCGGCCGTCATCCAGACCAGGAACCGTCCGGTGCCGAGGAAGCGCGCGATGCGTTCCGAGAACCGCCCGAAGGCCTCCGGGTCGTACTCGGGCAGGATCCGGTGCCGGGGCACGCCCGGCTGGTCGAGGCGGGCGGCGCGCGGCCGGGAGGCGGCCGTGGCGCCCGCCGGCGTGCGCTCGCGCAGGACGTCGCGCTCAGGAACCATCGGTCGCCACCTCCTCGTCCAGGTGGAACTCCGTCTCCCGCCAGTCCTCGGGGAGCATGTGGTCGAGGACGTCGTCCACGGTCACCGCGCCCAGCAGCGAGCCGGCCTCGTCGACCACGGGGGCGGAGACCATGTCGTACGTGGCGAAGAACCCCGCGACGGCCCGCAGCTCCGCCTCGGGGTCGAGGGGCTGCAGGTCGCTGTCCAGGATCGAGCCGACCAGGGAGGGCGGTGGCTCCCGCAGCAGGCGCTGGAAGTGGACGGTGCCCAGGTACTTGCCGGTCGGGGTGTCGTCGGGCGGGCGGCAGACGTAGACCTGGGCCGCCAGGGCGGGGGAGAGGTCGGCGTTGCGGACGCGGGCGAGGGCGTCGGCGACGGTGGCGTCCGGCCGCAGCACGATCGGCTCCGTGGTCATCAGACCGCCCGCCGTGCGGTCCTCGTACGACATCAGGCGCCGCATGTCGGCCGCGTCGCCGGGCTGCATCAGGCGCAGCAGCCGCTCCTGGTCGTCCGTGGGCAGCTCGCCCAGCAGGTCGGCGGCGTCGTCCGGGTCCATGGCCTCCAGGACGTCGGCGGCACGCTCCTCCTTGAGCTTGCCGAGGATCTCGATCTGGTCGTCCTCCGGGAGCTCCTCCAGCACGTCGGCCAGGCGGTCGTCGTCCAGGGCGGCGGCGACCTCGGCCCGGCGCTTGGGGGAGAGGTGGTGCAGGACGTTGGCCAGGTCGGCCGGGCGCAGCTGCTCGAACGTGGCGAGGAGGCTCTCCGCGCCCTGCCCCTGCTCCTCCAGGGAGAAGCCGGTCACGGCGGTCCACTCGACGGTCAGCGCCTCCCCCCTGGCGCGCCGGAAGGCGCTTCCCTTCCGGCCCTTGCGGACGAAGACCCGGTCGATCTCCCAGTCCCGGCGGGCCGGCAGCTGATGCACCGACAGGTCGAGGACGGTGACCTCCTCGCCGGTCTCGGTGAGCGTCACCCGCCGGTCCAGCAGTTCCCCGAAGACCAGCCGCTCGGTGGGCCGCTGCTCGAAACGCCGCACGTTGAGCACGCCGGTGGTGATGACCTGGCCGGACTGGATGGCCGTGACCCGGGTCATGGGCAGGAAGATGCGGCGGCGGGTGGCGAGTTCGACGACGAGGCCGAGCAGCCGCGGCGGTCGCTGCCCCACCCGCAGCATGACGACCAGATCGCGCACCCGGCCCACCTGGTCGCCGGCGGGGTCGAAGACGGCGACACCGGAGAGGTGCGAGACGAAGATCCGGGGGGCGCCCGCTGCCATGGCCGCGGCTCCTTTTCGTGCGGGGTGGTTCGTGGTGCCGGTCTGGGTGACTGTCCTTGTGCCTGTGTCTTCCGAATTGCCCGCTCGGGTGGGCTTCAGGCTAGCCCGTCCTGATCGGGGGTGCGTCGGTGGACGGCCCGGGCGGACCGGCTCCGACCTGCTCGCACGTCCCCGGTACCCTGCGGTACGCCGTTCAGGTCTCCCGTCAGAGAGGCAGCCCCACCTGTGACTCCGATTCGCCAGAGCCGTGGCCGTGGTGCCGCACTCGCGAGCGCGACGTGCGCACTGCTCGTGACGGGAACGGTGCTCACGGGCTGCGCGGAGGATCCGAACGAGGGCACCAACGGGATCGGCAGACTGCCCGCCGCCCAGATCCAGAGAAAGACCCGTGCCGTCGCCGAGTCCGCCCAGGCGGTCCGGGTGCACGGCAACGTCGTCAGTGGCGGCCGGACGTACGCGCTCGACATGCGGCTGAAGGACGACGGCGGCACCGGCTCGGTCACCACGCGGGGCACGACCTTCGAGCTGCTGCGCCTCGGTGAGCAGCTCTTCGTCAAGGCGGACGCGGAGTTCTGGAGTCATGGCAGCGGCCAGGGCGGGGAGGGCAAGGAGGACGCGGCGGCGGCCTCCAAGCTCGGCGGCAAGTTCGTGAAGGTGCCGCAGGGCGACCCTTCGTACAAGAAGTTCAGCGGGTTCACGGACAAGGGAGTCCTCCTCGACGGTCTGCTGACCCTGCACGGCACACTCGCGACGGACGGCCACGACGAGCAGGCGGGCGTCCGCACCATCCGCGTCACCGGCGACAAGGGCTCCGGCGGCACCCTGGAGGTCGCCCTGGAGGGCACGCCGTACCCGCTGCGCCTGGAGCGGGCCGGCAAGGCGGGCGCCTTCACGTTCTCCGCCTGGGGGCAGGACTTCGCCCTCAAGGAACCGGAGAAGAGCGAAACGGTGGACTACGGCAAGCAGCTGCCGACGTCGTAGGCCGTCACGTCCGTTTGTGCTTCTTCCGCAGCAGGCGGGGCAGCCCCGCCGGGATCGGCCGGCGGGTGATCGCCGGGGACGGCAGCGGCGGCTCGGACAGGGAGCCGTCGGGCAGCGGGGCCGTCGCCCCGGTCGGCTCCAGCCGCAGGACGCGGCACTCGCGGGCCCAGCGGTCGGTCATGGCCTCGCCGTCGGGCGCGTTCAGCCGTTTGCCCTTGAGCTCGGCGACCGCCGCGTCCCACGCCTCGGACCCCGGCGCGAGCTGCGTGACCCGCGCCGTCCAGGAGACCAGCCGGCCGCCTTTGTCCTTGCTGCGGACCGTCACCCGGGCCTCGGCCCCGTCGGCCAGCCCCGGCAGCGGCTGCTCACCGGGCCCGTCACCGACCAGGCAAGCGGCGCCCTCGTGCCACACGTGCCACAGGGCGCGCGCCGGGCCGTCGGGGCCCTGGACCCAGACGAGGCCGGACTTCTTCGTGGCCTCCTCGACGAGGGCCTGGCCGAGCAGCTCACTTGTCATGGGGCCCAGCCTAACCAGGCTGCTCACAGCCACCCGTTCCGCTTCAGCGTGCGGTGGATACCGAGACAGATGACCACCGTGATGCCCATGATCACCGGGTATCCGTACCGCCAGTGCAGCTCCGGCATGTGGTCGAAGTTCATGCCGTACACCCCGCAGACCATCGTCGGCACGGCGATGATCGCGGCCCACGAGGTGATCTTCCGCATGTCCTCGTTCTGCGCCACGGACGCCTGCGCCAGGTTGGCCTGGAGGATGGAGTTCAGCAGCTCGTCGAAGCCGAGGACCTGCTCCTGGACCCGGGCCAGGTGGTCGGCGACGTCCCGGAAGTACTTCTGGATGTCCGGGTCGACCAGCCGCATCGGCCGCTCGCTCAGCAGTTGCATGGGCCGCAGCAGCGGCGACACGGCCCGCTTGAACTCCAGCACCTCGCGCTTGAGTTGGTAGATCCGGCCGGCGTCCGAACCGCGCGGGGAGCCCTTGCGGCCCGGGGAGAACACCTCGGTCTCCACCTCGTCGATGTCGTCCTGCACCGCGTCGGCGACGGCGATGTACCCGTCGACGACGTGGTCGGCGATGGCGTGCAGCACGGCCGAGGGGCCCTTGGCCAGCAGCTCCGGGTCGTCCTGGAGGCGGTGCCTGAGGGCCCGCAGGGAGCCCTGCCCGCCGTGCCGGACGGTGATGAAGAAGTCCCGGCCGGTGAAGCACATGACCTCGCCGGACTCGACGACCTCGCTGTTGGCGTCGAGCTGGTCGTGCTCCACGTAGTGGATGGTCTTGAAGACCGTGAAGAGCGAGTCGTCGTAGCGCTCCAGCTTGGGCCGCTGATGGGCCTGGACGGCGTCCTCCACGGCCAGCGGGTGCAGCCCGAACTCGCCGGCGATGCCGGAGAATTCGGCCTCCGTCGGCTCGTGCAGACCGATCCAGACGAAGCCCCCGTCGCGGCGCACCAGGCGCACCGCCTCGTGCGGGGTGAGCGCGCTCTCGGTCTCGATGCGGCGGCCGTCGCGGTAGACGGCGCAGTCGACGACGGCGGTGGCCGCCGCGGGGCTGCGGGTGGCGTCATACGTCCCGCCGTCCTTGCGCAGCGACACGCGGGACGGACGGACGACGGCGCGCAGGTCGCGGATCATCGACATGGCGGGCTCCTTCGCGGGCGGGCGACGAAAGGCACCGACGACGGGTGGAACTACCCGGAATGAGGACGTTGTGACTGCGGATGTTTGGCACGTCCACAAAGCGGGGAGCACCGCACCGTCGCGGTGGCGAGTCTCGTCACTGATTCAGCTACTGAGGCAGATCAGGCAAAGCGAAACGAAGCGCTCTTCCGCGAGAAGCGAGTGCGAGAGGTGGCGACCAGCCAGAGCCAGAACAGCTACGTCAGCGGCGGGAAGAGCGTGGTGCTACTGCACGGTCGACTTCGGTCCATTGCAGCCCCACCTCCTCCGGCCGGTCCCTCGTAAGGGAGTTCCTTCGGCGTCGGGGCTTGATCGCGACGCTTCTGCGTGCTGCCCCGAACCACCGGGCAAGAGTAGCAGCCGACACAACTGTCAAGGCCCTGCTTTGCCCACTGCCGACGAGTTCTATGCTCGCCGCATGGCAGATGTTCTTCCTCTGGTCGAGGCCCGGTTGCGCACCGCGCTGGGCGAACCGGACGCGCGCGCCGCGGTCACCTTCCTCGGCACGGACCGCATCGAGGTGCTCCGCTTCCAGGAGGGCGACATCGTCCGCTACGCCACGCTCGGCATGTCGGCGCACCCCATGACGGATCCCACGGCGGTCGTCGCCGACCCGGTCGAGGGCCCGCGCGCCGAGCTGGTCCTCTCGGTCCGCTCCGGGCTAGCCGACACCGGCAAGGTGCTCCGTCCGCTCGCCGTACTCGCCGCGTCTCCGCAGGTGGAGGGCCTGGTCGTGGCGCCGGGAGCTTCCCTCGACGTCGGCGAACCGCTGTGGCCCGGCGCCCCCTTCACCTCGGTCCTGGTCGCCGAGCCGGGCGGCCTGGTCGAGGACCTGGAACTCGACGGCCCCCTCGACCCCGTACGGTTCCTGCCGCTGCTGCCGATGACCCCGAACGAGGCCGCATGGAAGCGCGTGCACGGCGCGCAGGCGCTCCAGGAGCGGTGGCTGAACCATGGGACGGACCTCCGGGATCCGTCCCGGAAGTCCGTCCCGCTGGAGTGAGGAAGCTCACCAACCCCTTGCCGGAGAGCATCAGTTGGCGAAGAGGGTCGCCCCGGCGGCCGCCCACACGGACTTGGGCTGCTTGAGGAGGCCGCCCGCGCCGGCGTCGTAGGGGTCCATGCGTACTTCCGTTCCCGGGACGGGGATGGTTGGTGCATGCACACGCTAAGTTAGCCAAGCTAATCAATGCGAGTTACATCTGGTGTGGGCGGTGAAGGGTTCCGTCCGGATGGGTGATCGTCCTTGACGCGGCGGGGCGGGGGTAGGACCGTGGGGCCCTATGAGGGGCGAACCCAGTTGCCCGAAGTGCGGTGGCCGGGTCAGGGCTCCCGGCCTCTTCTCCGATTCGTGGCAGTGCGATCTGCACGGCACCGTTCATCCGGTGCAGCCCGTGATACCGCCCAGCGTCGACGCCCTCAACGTCGTGGTGCACCGCACGCAGGTGCCGCTGTGGATGCCGTGGCCGCTGCCGGTGGGGTGGCTGTTCACGGGGGTGGCCTGCGCGGGCGACGATCGCACGGGCGGCCGTGCCACGGCCGTGGCGTGTACGGGGCCCGGTCCGCTCGGCGGGATGGGCGAGCTGATCCTCGTCGCCGAGGAGCTGGGCGTCGGGCTCGGCGCGCGGTACGCGGGGATGGAGGGGCCCGACCCCGGGCCGTACATGGACGTCGGGAAACCGGCTCAGGCGAAGGTGCTGGCCGCGGGGCGGCCCACGCCGCTCTGGCATGTCTCCGGGGCGCCGGACGACCGCGCGGTCTTCGCCGGTGAGGCGCTGGGGATGTGGCTGTGGGCCGTGGTGTGGCCGGAGCAGTCCGGGTTGCTGATGTACGACGAGCTGGTGCTCACGGACTTGCGGGACGCCGGGGCCGAGGTCGAGTTGGTGCCGTGTGGCGCCCTGTCGCCGCGGTTGCTGGGGCCGTGAGGGCGGGTCCCTGCGGCCCTCGCGGGTCGCGCAGGCCGCCGCGTCCCTCCATGGCGGTGATGTAGGGGGCGCTAGCCGGGTTCGGGTGTGACACGAGGCGTCGGAAAATCTGGTTATCCTTAAGCAGCCCTGTCGTCCCGCCGGTGTCTGGAGTCCGAGTCGTGCGCATCGATCTGCACACCCACTCCACCGCTTCCGACGGCACGGACACACCGGCCGAGCTGGTACGCAAGGCCGCTGCGGCCGGTCTGGACGTCGTCGCGCTCACCGATCACGACACCACCCGGGGGCATGCCGAGGCGGCCGCCGCGTTGCCCGAGGGGCTGACGCTGGTCACCGGGGCCGAGCTCTCCTGCCGGATCGACGGGGTCAGCATGCACATGCTGGCCTACCTCTTCGACGCCGAGGAGCCTGCGCTGCTCGCCGAGCGGGAACTGGTCCGGGACGACCGAGTGCCGCGGGCCCAGGGCATGATCACCAAGCTTCGGGAACTGGGCGTGCCCGTGACCTGGGAGCAGGTGGCGCGGATCGCCGGTGAGGGGTCCGTCGGGCGTCCGCATGTGGCGAGCGCGCTCGTGGAGCTGGGTGTCGTCCCGACCGTGAACGACGCCTTCACGCAGGACTGGCTGGCCGACGGCGGCCGGGTCTTCGTGGAAAAGCACGAGACCGATCCCTTCGAGGCGATCCGGCTGATCAAGGGCGCCGGCGGGGTCGCGGTGTTCGCCCATCCCGGGGCGAGCAAGCGGGGGCTCACGGTGCCGGAGACCGCGATCGCCGAGATGGCCGCGGCGGGGCTGGACGGCATCGAGGTCGATCACATGGACCACGACGCGGACACGCGTGCGCGGCTGCGGGGGCTGGCCAAGGAGCTCGGGCTGCTCGTGACCGGGTCCTCGGACTATCACGGCAGCCGGAAGACGTGTGTGCTCGGGGAGTACACGACGGATCCCGAGGTGTACGGGGAGATCACGCGCCGGGCCTTCGGGGCGTTTCCCGTGCCCGGGGCCGGCGGGGTCTGAGGTGCCTCTCCCGTAGGTCCGTTCTTTCCCGGGCCGGCGTCGCCGGCCGCCCCCGCCGGTTCCGCCGTGCGGAACCCTCGCAGCAGGAGCGGAAGCGGTCGCGGTACCTCGCCGTCCGCCGCCCTCCCGCGTGCTCCACCACCACCAGCAAGGCCATCACGCTCATGTTCGACCTCGCCGTCTTCGGCTCACTCTTCCTCACCCTCTTCGTCATCATGGATCCCCCCGGGATCACCCCGATCTTCCTCGCCCTCACCACCGGGCGGCCCGGCAAGGTGCAGAAGCGGATGGCCTTCCAGGCCGTCTGCGTCGCCGGTGGCGTGATCACCGTGTTCGGGCTCCTCGGGCACCAGATCCTGAACTACCTGCACGTGTCCGTGCCCGCGCTGATGATCGCGGGCGGTCTGCTGCTTCTGCTGATCGCGCTCGATCTGCTCACCGGGAAGACCGACGAGCCGAAGCAGACCAAGGACGTCAACGTCGCCCTCGTCCCGCTGGGCATGCCGCTGCTGGCCGGGCCGGGGGCGATCGTGTCGGTGATTCTCGCCGTGCAGAAGGCGCACACGGTGGCCACGCAGGTGTCCGTGTGGACGGCGATCCTGGCCATCCACGTCGTGCTGTGGCTGGTGATGCGCTACTCGCTGGTGATCATCCGGATCATCAAGGACGGCGGTGTGGTCCTGGTGACACGGCTCGCGGGCATGATGCTCTCCGCGATCGCCGTGCAGCAGATCATCAACGGCGTCACCCAGGTGATCCGGGGGAGCTGACCGGGCCCGTCCGGCCCGGCCGAGCCGATCGCGCCGGCCGCTTCCGAGTGGGCGAGGCGCTCGTCGATGGGGTGCGCGCGGTCTCGGCCGCTGGAGACGGCCGGCTGGGCTTGCCCCGGCGCTCGTCCTCCAGCGGACAGCCGATGGCCACGCCGTCGGTGCGGCACCGGACGTTGACCCAGTCGCGCACCCTCGGCGGCCGGTGCGGGCGGGCCGCGGGCCGGGAGCCGTTCACTGACGCCGTCCAGTTCGTGCGGTTCCTCGTCCGGCCGGCCCGTCGCCGTCATGTGGTCCACCGTCCCGTTCTCGCTCGCGTAGTGGCCCTCGGCCAGTACGCCCCCGGTCGCGGAAGTCCGCGACAGCGAAGCCCCCGCACGGCCGATGCCGGGCGGGGGCTGCGAAGTGTGGGAGAGCGGCGCGCGTTATGAGGCCGTGGTCTCGGCCGGGCGGATCCACAGGCGCTGCCCGATGGCGGCGGCCTGCTGAACGATGCGGTTGACGGAGGCGGCGTCCACAACGGTCGAGTCCACGGGTGTGCCGTCGACGTCGTCGAGTCGCATGATTTCGAAGCGCAAGGGGCTTCTCCCTTCGTCTGGTCATCCTCCTGAGGAGAACTACTTGGGTGTGCGGCCCACCGGGCTTCTGTGCCCGGTGTTCCTTATGGGTCAACAGTGCTGCACGTTCCAAACATTCCCTACGCTAAGGAAATTTTTCGAACTGCTAATTACTGAGCCGTAAGAGTGTCGTTACAGGACCGACCGGGACCGGTTGTGTTCGCAGCGTGACCGCCGGGACAATGGAGGTGATGAACGACGACCTCGCGGCCCTCAGCGCCCGCATCGACCGCACCAACGAGCTGCTCCAGCGCATGCTCGCCGAGGTGGCGAAGACGCCCTCGACCCACGCGATCTTCGTCGATGCCGGGTATCTGTACGCGGCCGCGGGACGCCTCGCCACCGGCACGGAGGACCGCCGGGCCTTCGACCTGGACGCCGAGGGCCTGATCGACGCGCTCATCGACAGGGCCCGCACGATCTTCGCGGACAGCAGGTTGCTGCGGGTCTACTGGTACGACGGCGCCCGCCGCCGCATCCACACGGCCGAGCAGCAGTCCATCGCGGAGCTGCCGGACGTCAAGGTGCGGCTGGGTAATCTCAACGCCAACAACCAGCAGAAGGGCGTCGACTCCCTCATCCGCTCCGACCTGGAGTCCCTCGCCCGGCACCGCGCCATCAGCGACGCGGCCCTGCTCGGCGGCGACGAGGACCTGGTGTCGGCCGTGGAGGCGGCCCAGGGCTACGGCGCCCGGGTGCACCTCTGGGGCATCGAGGCGCCCGAGGGCCGCAACCAGGCGGAGCCCCTCCTGTGGGAGGTCGACAGTCAGCGCACCCTCGACCTCGACTTCTTCAAGCCGTACGTCTCCCGCCGCGCCGCCCCTGCCTACGAGGCGACCCCGGCCCGGCCCGCCCGCGAGGACGTGCGGTTCGTGGGCGCGCAGATCGCGGCGAAGTGGCTGGCGGCACGCGGCCGGGACACGCTGGTGGAACTGCTGCCCGGGCACCCGTACCTGCCCGGCTCGGTGGACCAGGACCTGCTCGTCGAGGCGGAGGGCCTCCTCCAGTACTCGCTGCGTGGCCAGGCCGACCTGCGGCGGGCACTGCGCGACGGCTTCTGGGAGCACCTGCGGACGCAGTACTAGACCGCTCGGACGCCGTCCCAGAAGTCGGCGAGGGCGTGGGCCGTCGGCACCGGCTGATCGGCGTTGGGGGAGTGCTCGGCGCCGGCGATGACCGTGCGGCGCGCGTTCAGCCGTACGGCCATGTCGTCGAGGGTCGCCACCGGCCAGGTGTCGTCGTGCGCGCCCGACAGGACGTGGAACGGCAGTGGAACGGCGGCCAGTTCGGCGACGCGGTCCGGCTCGGTGCACAACTGACGGCCGGTCGCGAGAAGCTGGGCGGGGCTGTGGCCCAGCCAGCGGCGGCGCAGCTGCTCCTGGTCACCGATACCGCGGGCGGGTCCGCCGACCTCCTCCGGCGGTCCCATCGCCTGGATCGCCTCCCACACCTCTGCCATCGACATCACGGCGAGCGCGTCCCGCAGCAGCTTCACACGCTGCTGCTGGGAGACGGAGATCTCCGCCGGGCCGGACGAGACCAGGGTGAAGGAGAGGAAGGGGGAGTGGTCGAGCAGCACGGCGGCTCGGGCGATCTGCCCGCCGAGCGAGTGCCCGACGAGGTGCACGGGCACGCCGAGCACCTCGGCCTGCGCGTGCACGTCACGGGCCAGTTCCGGCTGGGCGTAGGCGGATTCGTCGTCCAGCGGCCCGTCCGACTCGTGCTGACCCCGCCCGTCCACGGCGACGACCCGGTACCCCCGCGCCGCGAGCGGCTCGTGCAGCAGCCCGAAGTCCTCCTTGCTGCCGGTGAATCCGGGCAGCATCAGGACGACCCCCCGGACCTCGGTCCCCGCCCTCGGCGACGAGTCGACGGTGGCGAACTCACCCTGGGCCGTGCGCAGGTGGCAGGCGCGGGCGCCCGGAGGCGTGGGGAAGGTGGGGTGGCTGGTCACGGGGGTGAAGGGTAGCGGGTGGGGCGGGACTGACCGGGTGCCCGGGGTGAACGTCGACGCCAGGCATGGGACCGGGGCGGGGCCGGCCGGGTGCACCCGGTGCACGCCGACGGCCCGGCCCCATGGGGTGGGGCCGGGCCGTCGAAGAGGGAGTGTCAGCCCTCTGTGGGCTCCACTGCGGCGGTGGCCTTGCGGGTGCGGCGGGCCTTGGGCTTCGCCTCCGTAGCGTCCTGCGAGTCAGCGGCCGGGGCGACCACGGCCGCCTTCCGCGTCCGGCGCGGCTTGGCCTCGGCGGCCTCCGGCTCCTGGGCCGTCTGGGCCGGGATCTCGGCGGTGGTCTCGGCGGCCTTGCGGGTGCGGCGGCGCGGCTTGGCTTCCGTGCCCTCGGCCGTGTCGACGGTGGCCTCGGCCGCGGCGGCGGTCTTGCGGGTGCGGCGGGGCTTGGCCTCGGCGGCTTCAGCCGTGTCGACGGTGGCCTCGGCCGCAGCCGCGGTCTTACGCGTCCGGCGCGACTTGGCCTCGGTGGCCTCCGCCTCGGGAGCCGCGGCGGCGGCAGCCGTCTTCCGCGTCCGGCGCGGCTTCGTCTCCGCCGGCTCCGGCGTGGACTCGGTGGTGCCCTCGGCCGTGTCGACCGCAGACTCGGCAGCGGGCGCCGTGGTCTTGCGGGTGCGGCGACGCGGCTTGGTGGCGGCGGCCTCGGGCCCCGTGGTCACCGACGTGGCAGCCGCGGCAGCCGTGGGCTCCGTGGCCGACGGCGTCACCGCGGCCTCGGTCTCCGCTGCGGGCGTCTCCGCCGGCGACTCCACGACCGGCGTCTCCGACCGGCGCGTACGGCGCCGGCGCGGCTTCGCAGCCGTCTCGGCAGCCTCCGCGGCCGTGCCCTCCGCCGTCGTCACGGCGTGCTCCGCCTGCTCGGACGCGGGGGCCTCGACCGTCGTGGCCGGTGCTGCCTCGGCTGACGCGCCGCCGCGGGTGCGGCGACGGTGGCGCGGCGTGCGGGGAGCCGTGACGGCCTCCGCCTCGGCGGCACCGCCGGTGGCGGGGATCTCCGGTGCGGTGGTGCCCGCGGTGGCGACGGTGGTCTCCGGCGCTCCGTCCAGCGGGGTCCCGCCGCGCGTACGGCGGCGGCGTCGCGGCGTGCGCGACGGACGCTCGGGGGCGGCCGACCGGGACTCGTTCCGGTCGCCGCGGCCACCCCGGCCGCGCGGCCCCCGGCCGCCCGTTTCGCCCAGGTCCTCCAGCTCCTCCGCGGCCAGCCCGGCGCGCTTGCGCTCCGAGCGCGGCAGGACGCCCTTGGTGCCCTCGGGGATGCCGAGGTCGGCGTAGAGGTGCGGGGAGGTGGAGTACGTCTCCGGCGGGTCGTTGAAGCCCAGGTCCAGCGCCTTGTTGATGAGCTGCCAGCGCGGGATGTCGTCCCAGTCGACGAGCGTGATCGCGATGCCTTTGGCGCCCGCGCGGCCCGTACGGCCGATGCGGTGCAGGTACGTCTTCTCGTCTTCCGGCGACTGGTAGTTGATGACGTGCGTCACGCCCTCGACGTCGATGCCGCGGGCGGCGACGTCGGTGCAGACGAGTACGTCCACCTTGCCGTTGCGGAAGGCCCGCAGGGCCTGCTCGCGGGCGCCCTGGCCGAGGTCGCCGTGGACCGCGCCGGACGCGAAGCCGCGCTGCTGGAGCTGGTCGGCGAGGTCCGCCGCGGTGCGCTTCGTGCGGCAGAAGACCATGACCAGTCCCCGGCCGTCGGCCTGCAGTATGCGCGCGACCATCTCGGGCTTGTCCATGTTGTGCGCGCGGTAGATGTGCTGCTTGGTGTTCGCCACCGTCTTGCCCGCGTCGTCCGGCGCCGTGGCGCTGATGTGCGTGGGCTGCGACATGTAGCGGCGGGCCAGTCCGATGACCGCGCCCGGCATGGTGGCCGAGAACAGCATCGTCTGACGCCGGACCGGCAGCATGTTGATGATCTTCTCGACGTCGGGCAGGAAGCCCAGGTCGAGCATCTCGTCGGCCTCGTCGAGGACCAGGCACCTGACGTGCTTCAGGTTCAGCTTCTTCTGCCCGGCGAGGTCGAGCAGCCGGCCCGGGGTGCCGACGACCACGTCGACGCCCTTCTTCAGGGCCTCGACCTGGGGCTCGTAGGCCCGGCCGCCGTAGATCGCGAGGACGCGCACGTTGCGCACCTTGCCCGCGGTCAGCAGGTCGTTGGTGACCTGCGTGCACAGCTCTCGCGTGGGGACGACGACCAGGGCCTGCGGGGCGTCGGTGAGGTCCTCGGGCTCGGCGCGTCCGGCCTCGACGTCGGCGGGGACGGTGACGCGCTCGAGGAGCGGGAGGCCGAAGCCCAGCGTCTTGCCGGTGCCGGTCTTGGCCTGGCCGATGACGTCCGCGCCCGAAAGGGCCACGGGAAGCGTCATCTCCTGGATGGGGAAGGCGGTGATGATGCCGACGGCCTCCAGGGCCTCGGCGGTCTCGGGAAGGATCCCGAGCTCTCGGAACGTGGTAGTCAGGGTGCTGCCTCTTCTGTGTGGGCGACGCGAGGCGAGCGCGGGGGTCGTGTCGGACCGTGCCGGGGACGTCGGCTGCCTACGGGCGGGCCGTGGAGCACGGGACCGCGCCGACGCTCGAGCGCTCGTGCCGCTGAGGGTGTCCCCTCCGGGTCTCGTACGCACAGTGCCGTACGGCCGGGGAGGGCTGTCGGGTCGGAGCCGATCGGGCCACCGACCGGGCATCCTCATACGTGCGGCCTGTCGAGGTACGGCGACGTACCAGCAGGCGCATTACCACCATACCCCGGAATCGCGCACACGCGATGGCCGATTTGGTCACGTAGTCGTCGTCACAGTGATTGACCAGGGCCTTACGCCTCCCGGCGGGCGAGCTATTGTGCGCTTCATGACGAGCTCTGACAAGCCTGAGAACGCCTCGGACACCGCTGCCGCATCCACCTCAGTCGCCGCCCGGGACTGGGCGACGGCCTCCGCCGACCCGCAGTACCGTGCCGCGGTCGTGGACCTGCTCGGGGCGCTCGCGTACGGGGAGCTGGCGGCGTTCGAGCGGCTCGCGGAGGACGCCAAGCTGGCACCGACGCTGGACGACAAGGCGGCGCTGGCCAAGATGGCCTCGGCCGAGTTCCACCACTTCGAGAGGCTGCGCGACCGGCTCGCCGAGATCGGGGAGGAGCCGACGCGCGCGATGGAGCCGTTCGTCGCCGCGTACGACGGGTTCCACAAGCAGACGGCCCCCTCCGACTGGCTGGAGGGCCTCGTCAAGGCCTACGTCGGCGACTCCATCGCCAGTGACTTCTACCGGGAGGTCGCCGCCCGGCTGGACTCCGACTCCCGCAGCCTGGTGCTGGCGGTGCTCGACGACACGGGGCACGGCGGTTTCGCCGTGGAGAAGGTGCGCGCCGCGATCGACGCCGACCCGCGGGTGGGCGGGCGGCTCGCGCTGTGGGCGCGGCGGCTGATGGGTGAGGCGCTGTCGCAGTCCCAGCGGGTTGTCGCCGACCGGGACGCGCTGTCGACCATGCTCGTGGGCGGTGTCGCGGACGGGTTCGACCTCGCCGAGGTCGGCAAGATGTTCTCCCGGATCACCGAGGCCCACACCAAGCGGATGGCCGCGCTGGGCCTGGCCGCGTAGCGCCGCGCGAAGGGTACTCCCGGCCGGAACGCGATCGCGACAGCGGGCGGGCCACGGGCGGACGGGGTGGCCGGGGGCGGTGCGCCTCGCCCCTGACGGCTCCGGCTACGCCGTGGCCGCTCCGGCTTACGCCGTCGCTGATCGGCGCAGCCGGCCCGCGGGGCGCAGCAGCAGCGACAGCGAGGCCACCGAGACGATCACCGCGCCGAGCAGGACGAGTAGCAGATGCCCCGCGTCCAGCGCGCTGTGCATCACGAAGGCCCCGAAGAGGGCACCGGCGACACCGGTCGACACGACCAGGGGGCGCGCCGGGAGACGGTGCGACAGGCGGTGCGTGGCCGCCCAGGCCAGAGCCAGGCCGAGGATCGCGGAGCTCAGCGCTTCCAGGAGCATGTCGGGGGTCCCTCCCACATGGCCGGCCTGCCAAATCGGTCGTAGGCCGTCTTACCCCTGACCTGCGGAATCCAATCCACTCGCGTGGGCGACTTGTGCTCCATCCGTGGAGGAACCGGTGTGCCGCAAGGGGACATCGCGAAGGCGGGGAACGCGACGGGGGAGATCGACGATGGCGGAGATCGCGAAGACGGAGATCGCGAAGGAGTGAACGCAAAGGGGGCGGGTCGGCCGACAGCCGTCCCGCCCCGCTTCGCACCGGTGCCTACAGCGCGCCGAAGCCCACCTTGCGCGGGGCCGGCTCGCCGATCTCGATGTAGGCGAGACGGTCGGCCGGGACCAGAACCTTGCGGCCGTGCTCGTCCACGAGGCTCAGCAGCGGCGACTTCCCAGCCAGCGCCTCGGACACGGCCCGCTCGACCTCCTCGGCACTCTGACCGCTCTCCAGAACGATCTCGCGGGGCGCGTGCTGCACGCCGATCTTGACCTCCACGGCTATGTCCCTCCGACGGTCAGTGATGTGCGCGACCTTCCGCGCCGTACGCAGCACACATTAGCCCGGTGAGGGGACGTACAGGCTCCGCCCGAGAACGCCACGAGCGAACATCGGGCGGGAACAACGCGCCCGTCAGTGGTGCTGCTGGTCCGTCCCGTGCAGCGGGAACCCCGCGATGCCGCGCCACGCCAGCGAGGTGAGCAGCTGCACCGCCTGGTCACGGGGCACGCTGCGGTCGCTGTGCAGCCAGGAGCGGGCCACCACCTGGGCAAGTCCGCCCAGGCCCGAGGCGAGCAGCATCGACTCCGCCCGCGACAGGCCGGTGTCCTCGGCGATCACGTCGCAGATCGCCTCCGCGCACTCGTTCGTGACCTTGTCGACGCGCTCGCGCACGGCGGGCTCGTTCGTCAGGTCCGACTCGAAGACCAGGCGGAAGGCGCCACCGTCGTCCTCGACGTACGCGAAGTAGGCGTCCATCGTCGCCCGGACGCGCTGCTTGTTGTCGGTCGTCGACGCGAGCGCGTTCCGCACGGCCTGGATGAGCGACTCGCAGTGCTGGTCCAGCAGCGCGAGGTAGAGGTCGAGCTTGCCCGGGAAGTGCTGGTAGAGCACCGGCTTGCTGACGCCCGCGCGCTCCGCGATGTCGTCCATCGCGGCCGCGTGGTAGCCCTGGGCCACGAAGACTTCCTGGGCGGCACCCAGGAGCTGGTTCCGTCGGGCACGGCGCGGCAGGCGTGTGCCCCGCGGGCGAACCGCCTCTGTCTGCTCGATGGCTGTCACGCCGCCTCCCATAGTCGTCCACGTGCGGATCTGGCCGCGTCGCCATCGTACTTTTCGGTAACCGTGGTGTGCGCGGTGAGAGCGCAGAATTTCACGGACCGGACGGTTGCGAAAGCGGTTGCGAAGGTTTCAAACAGGGTCAGAGCGGGCAAAATGCTGCCCCTTTCCTGCTCGACGGCGTCCTCCGCCGCCCCTCCGGCGGCGTGCGTCACCGGTAGTCGTCCTCGTCCAGTGAGACGATCCGGGTCTGCTCCACCAGGTCCGCCTCGTTGGCGCGGTCCGGGTCGACGCCGGTCAGCGGGTCGTCGCGGTCCGGCGCGATGTCCGCCTGCTGCTCGGCCGCGTCGACCTCCGGGGCCTCGACGTCGAACTCCTGTACCTCCGGCGCGTCCTCGGTCTCGAACGTCTCCGGGTCGGTGGGGTCTACGGCCATGCTGGGCTCCCTTCCTACGAACGTCCCTGGGAATGCAGGGGCCACACGCGGGTGCCCTCTGTACGAGCCTAGGAGACACCCGATCCGGACGCTATGCGATCCGCGTCCGGAGCGTGACGCGGTGCGTATCCCTTCGACTGCTTTCCATGGTGCTCCCGGTTGCCTTTTCCGCCGCCCCCTCAATGGGCCGATTCCTGTGACGGCGAACACAGGCGAACACATGAGTCACTGCGTGATCGTCTCGTAACATTGCCGCATGTCTTCGACCGAGCTGCCGTTCGTGCCGCCGCCCGCCAACGTGCTGCCGAGGGTGGGGACCGTCAGGGTCGCGGAGGGCGAGCGGCTGAGGTCGGTCCAGCTGCCCGGGGTCACGCTGACGGTGCGGTCGAGGCCGCCCGCGCGCGAGGGGCTGCCCCCCGCCCTGTACGTGCACGGGCTCGGGGGTTCCTCGCAGAACTGGTCGGCGCTGATGATGCTGCTGGAGGACACCCTCGACGGCGAGGCCGTCGACCTGCCGGGCTTCGGTGACTCGCCGCCGCCGGATGACGGCGACTACTCCGTCACGGGGCACGCGCGCGCGGTCATCCGGTACCTCGACGCCTCCGGGCGCGGTCCCGTGCATCTGTTTGGGAACTCGCTCGGCGGCGCCATCACCACCCGTGTCGCGGCGGTTCGGCCCGATCTGGTCCGTACGCTCACGCTTGTGTCGCCCGCTCTGCCGGAAATCCGCGTTCAGCGCACCGCCGTGCCCACGGGGCTGCTGGCGGTGCCCGGCGTGGCCTCGCTCTTCACCCGGCTCACCCGGGCCTGGACCGCGGAGCAGCGGGTCCGCGGCGTGATGGCACTGTGTTACGGGGATCCGGGGCGGGTGACGCCGGAAGGGTTCAGCAACGCCGTGCATGAGATGGAGCGGCGGCTGCGGCTGCCGTACTTCTGGGACGCGATGGCGCGCTCCGCGCGGGGGATCGTGAACGCGTACACGTTGGGTGGCCAGCACGGACTGTGGCGTCAGGCCGAGCGCGTTCTCGCACCGACCCTGCTCGTCTACGGCGGCCGTGACCAACTGGTGGGCTTCCGCATGGCGCAGAAGGCGGCCCGGGCCTTCCGGGACTCCCGGCTGGTGACGTTGCCGGATGCGGGTCATGTGGCGATGATGGAGTACCCGGAGACGGTGGCCATGGCATTTCGTGAACTCCTGCAGGATCCGGGAGAGTTGGGTGCGCAACATGCGCAGCCTGCGCAGCGTGAGCCGGAGGCCAAGGGCGCCGCGACGGGTGAGGGTGAGTCAGAGGGCATCAACGAGAGCATGGGGGGCTGAGGCGCGACGTGGGACGCCACAGCCGCCGTGGGTCCGTCGCCAAGGGCGACGCCGCGGACACCGGGGCCGGGTCGGAGCAGCGCCCGGCGCGGGGCCAGGGGCAGGGTCCGGACGCGAGCCGGGGCGGCCGTACGGCACCGCCCGGTTCCCCGCAGGGCGGCTGGTCGCCGCCGGGCCCGCGTCGAGTGCCGGGGCCACGGCCCGCACCTGCCCCCGGAACACCGCCGCACGGCACGCCGCGCCTGCCGGACGGCTGGCTTCCGGACGGGACTCCCGCGCGTGGTGTGCCGCGTTTTCCTGACGGGACTCCCGCACAGGGTGCGCCGCGGCTTCCCGACGGCACTCCTGCGCACGGTGTGCCGCGTTTTCCTGACGGGGCTTTGGCGCACGGTGTGCCGCGTTATCCCGATGGCACCCCCGTGCAGGGCTTTCCGCAAGCGCGTGGAGGGCACCCAGAACACCGGGAAGCCGGTGGTGGCTGGAGTGAGTTGAGGGGGAGTGGCGGGGGGCCCGCCGGCGGCGGAGCGCCGATACCGCGGCAGCGCCGGGCCTCCGGGCCCGGGCCGCGGCAGGACTATCTCGATGCCTTCGACGAGGAGGACGACGTCTTCGCGCCCCGAACGCCCGCCTCCGCGCACGCCGCCGACGTCTACGCCTCCGTCTCGGACTGGAACGTCGGCACCCCGGCCGACTCCGGGTCCGGTTCCGGCGACGCGGGGCCCACAGGCACGCCTGCGCCGGGCAAGGCCGGCAAGGGCCGTACCTTCACCGGTATCGCGGCCGCCGCCGTCACCACCGTGCTGGCCGTCATCGTCGCAGGTCAGGTCGCAGACGACCCCGCCGGTGGCGACGTGCAGTCGCAGTCCGCCACCGACCAGGCCCGCGACGTCCGGGACGCCGCGTCCCGCGCGGACGGACGGGCGCCCGCCCCGGAATCCAGCGCGGCGCCGCTGACCTACGACCAGAAGATGGGTCGCGTCTACCCGCTCGACGCCCAGCTCAAGGCCTCGGGCAAGTTCGACGCCGTCCCCGGCATCGCCAAGGCGCCGGGCGCCGGGCAGAAGTACACCTACCGTGTGGACGTGGAGCAGGGGCTGGGGCTCGACGGGGAGTTGTTCGCCGAGGCCGTGCAGAAGACCCTCAACGACCAGCGCAGCTGGGCCCACAACGGTGCGAGGACCTTCGAGCGCATCCACTCCGGGCGACCCGACTTCGTGATCACTCTCGCCAGCCCAGGCACCACCGCCGACTGGTGCGCCAAGTCCGGCCTGGACACCACCGTCGACAACGTCTCCTGCGACTCGGCCGCGACCGAGCGCGTGATGATCAACGCCTACCGGTGGGCACAGGGCGCGGAGACGTACGGCGACAGCAGGATCTACGCCTACCGGCAGATGCTGATCAACCACGAGGTAGGACACCGCCTCGGCTACGGCCACGTCACCTGCGACAAGGACGGCGACCTCGCCCCGGTGATGCAGCAGCAGACCAAGTTCCTCGACCACGACGGCGTCCGCTGCCGCGTCAACCCCTGGGCGTATCCCGGGAGCTGACAGTCACGGTGGGCCGTGTGGCGCGTTTCGCGTCGACCTGTGCCGACCTGTGTCGACCTGTGCCGACCTGTGTCGACCTGTGTCGACCTGTGTCGACCTGTGCGGAGAGTGCCCACACCTTCCGGGCATGTCGCCCGAGCCGCGGCGCGAACCGGGGCTCGCGCTGGTCTTCGTCGCGCATCACCTGGCTGTCGTACGCCAGGTCGGCGGCCAGGGTGCGGTGATGCGGCGGGGCAGGATCGCCGGGCAGGGCCCGTCGGGAGGCGTACGAGGCGTACGAGGCGTACGGGCCGTACGAGGAGCCACGGGACCTCTGCCCTGGGTGGTCGCCGGCCGCCCGCCGTACCCGCGCTCGACCTCGAGGCCGCCGCACGGCGCCGGGCGGAGCGACGGGGGTGGGGGTGGGCCGCGGTATGACGATCCGTGTCTGCTTGATCTCCTAGCGCGACAGAACGCGACCCGCACGGGAAAGTTACGACCGTTCACCCCTTTTGGTGGTGTGATGGACAACCGTCCGTCGCACCACCGCCTTGTCCGCATACGTTCGTCCCGCTGCGAGCCGCCGGGCAACGGCGGCTCCCCATACGGGAGATCGGGGGTGCACTCGTGCGCATCGGACTGCTTACGGAGGGTGGGTATCCGTACGTGAGCGGTGACGCCAGGCTCTGGTGCGACCGGCTGGTACACGGGCTCGGACAGCACGAGTTCGACGTCTACGCGCTCAGCCGCAGCGAACACCAGGAGGACGAGGGCTGGATCCCGCTGCCCCCGAACGTCCGCAGGGTGCGCACCGCACCGCTCTGGCAGGCCGAGGACGACGAGGTGGGGCTGGGGCGCCGCGCGCGTCGGCGGTTCGCCGAGTGCTTCGGGGAACTGGCGCGAGTGTTGTGCGGGGCGGCCGGCGGTGCTGCTGGCTCTCGTGCCTCCGGGGGTGCGGCGGTCGCTGCCACTGGGAGTGTGCCGGCCTCCGCCTCCGGCGCTGCTCAGGGCGGGGTGGATGCGGAGGCGGACCGTTTCGCCAACGCTCTCTACGGGCTGGCCGAACTCGCTCGGGAGCAGGACGGCCTGGCGGGAGCCCTCCGCTCCGAGGCCGCCGTCCGCACGCTGGAACGCGCCTGTCGTGCGCCCGGCGCCCAACGTGCGGCGCGTGAGGCGCGCGTACCGGATCTGCTCGCCGTGGCCACCTACCTGGAACGCGCCCTGCGCCCCCTCTCCCTCGACTGGTACGAGGACGACGGCCTCGGCGCGGTCGACCTCTGCCACGCCGCGTCCGGCGGCACCGCCGCCCTGCCCGGCCTGCTGGCCCGCCACTTCACCGGCGTGCCCCTGATGGTGACCGAGTACGGCGTACGCCTGCGGACGCACTACCTTGTCGCCTCCGAAGCCCCACCCGCCGTACGGTCCCTGCTCGCCGCGTTCCAGGGCAGACTCACTGCCGAGGCCTACCGGCAGGCCGAGGTCGTCACCGCCGGTAACACGCACGCCCGCCGCTGGCAGGAGCGCTGCGGAGCCGACCGCGCAAAGCTCCGCACGGTCTACCCCGGCATGGACGGCCGGCCCTTCGCGGAGGTCGGTGAGTCCCCGGAGGGCGCGGATCCGGACACGCTCGTCTGGGTCGGCCGCGTCGGGCCCGCCAAGGACCTGGTCTCGCTGCTTCACGCCTTCGCGGAGGTCCGCAGGCAGAGGCCGAGGGCCCGCCTGCGCGTCGTCGGCGCCGCCGCAGGCCCCGAGGGTGCGGCATACCTCGGCCACTGCAGGACGCTGGCCGCACAGCTCTTCCCCGACGAGGCCGAGGGACCGCACGCCGCCGGCGACAATCCGGTGTCCTTCGAGGAGGTCGGCGGCCCGGAACTCCCGTTGCCCGCCGATGCCTACGCCTCGGGGGCGGTGACCGTCCTGTCCAGCGTGGTCGAGGGCTTCCCCGTCGGCCTCGTCGAGGCCATGCTCTGCGGACGCGCGACGGTCTCCACGGACGTCGGCGCGGTCGTGGAGGTCATCGGTGGCACGGGGCTCGTCGTACCGCCACGTAATCCGCGGGCGCTCGCCGAAGCATGCGTGGCGCTGCTGCGCGACCCCGAGCGCCGTGCGCGCCTGGGTGCCGCCGCTCGCGCCCGTGCCCTCGAACTGTTCACAGTCGAGCAGAACATCGAGGCGTTTCACGGCATTTACCTGGAGATCGTCTCCCGCGCGCCCGTCCGGCGAGTCGTCCTCGACGGGGCGGGGGAGCCGCTGCCCTTCGCCGTTCCCGCCGAGGCCCAGGTGCCGGTCCGGTGGGGCACCCCGACGCCTCGCCGCGTCACCCCCAACGGCCCCGGCTGGGCCGCCGGCAGCTCCGTACGGGCCACCACTGCCGTCCCTGCCCCGGAGGGAGCGCGATGAAGGACCTGGGAGCACCAACCAGCCCTGGGGCGCGGGATGCCGACTCGGAGCAGGTGCTGGACTCAGCGAGGACGGCGTCGGCAGCCGCCCCGGAGCCGACCGACGGCCGTACGCCGCCAGCTGGACGGGAGACGACCGCTGACCCCGAGAGTCCGGCGAAGCGCGGCGCGGCCGTCGGCGGCAAGCCGTCCGCCTCGCGGCGCGGTGCCGCCGACCCAGTGAAGGCGCTGATCCACCGTCACCGGGAACTCTGCGAGCGTGCCGTGGACCCCCTCGACATCGCGGCAGGCCTGGAAGCGCACGGCATCACGGAACGCACCGCCGCCCGCTTCCGCCACCGGGACGTCTTCTCCCTCGCGGAGGAGATGTACGCCCGGGTCTCCCGGGAAGGGGACGCACCCCCGGCCATCCCACCCCCCGCCCTCCGGGCACGCGCCGACTGGGCCCTCCTGACCCTCCTGCCCGGCGCGCTCTGTGCCGCCGCTGTGACCGCCGTCCACCTCACAGACGGCCAGACACGCCTGTTCGCGGCGGCAGCCGGCGCTGTAGCCGTGGCCCTGGCCCTCCGCGCGGCCCTGCGGCGGGGCCCCCTGAGCAGGACCGGTGCGGGCCGACCGGGGCTCAGGCCAGGCGCAGCCGAGGGCGGGACCACCACGTGGACCCTGTGGCTCCTCGCGTACTCCCTCGGGGGTAACGGCCTTCTCCACAGCGCCCTCACCGGAGGTCCCGACGCCCCCTGGCCCCTCACCGCCGCTCCGCTCCTCGCTCTCGCCCTGGCCTGTGCGCCCGCGGCCTGGACCGCCCACCTCTTCACCGCCCGCGCCCGCCACAAGCTCGTGATGAGCCGCGGCCTGGAGGACTTCGCCGCCGCCGTACGCCCGCTCCTGCTCGGAATGGTCGCCCTGTTCCTGACCGCCCTGGCGGCCCTGCTCACCCTCTGCACCGCCTTCCTCGACGAATCCCCGGCCTACGCGGAGACCCTCGCCCTGGGCGGCCTCCTCTTCCTGGCCCGACTCCTCACCACCCATGGATTCACCTACGCCCCGGCCGTCGTCCTCACCGCGACGGCCACGGTCGAGGCGGCAGCCCTCGCCGCGGTCTTCACCTCCCGCCTCCCCGGCTGCGGCTTCCTGGCCACCCCCGTGGAAGCCCTGGCCACCACCTCGGGCGTCGGCAGCGTCCCCACCCTGGCCTGCGGAGCGGCGGCCCTGGCCCTCCTGGTCCACGCGACCCGCAAGCTGACCCGGGCCTCGGCCCACGCACCGCCGGAGCCCGCACGGTGACCGCCCCGGCCACCGGCGCCACTACCGACGGCAGCACCCGTCACACCCCTCCCTTCCGCCCTCAAGGAGAACCGGCATGACCACCCACCCAGGAGCCCCGGCCACGACGGGAGCCGCGCGATGAGAGTCCTGCTGATCGGAGCCAACGGCTACATCGGGCGCTTCGTCGCCGACCGCCTGCTCGCCGACCCGGCCGTGCAACTCACCGCACTCGGCCGCGGTGACGACGCCGACGTCCGCTTCGACCTCGCGTCCGGCAGCCCGGGTGCCCTCACCCGCTTCCTCGACGCGGTCCACCCGGGCGTCGTCGTGAACTGCGCCGGCGCCACCCGCGGCGGTGCGCGCGAACTCACCCGCCACAACACCGTCGCCGTGGCCACCGTCTGCGAGGCCCTGCGCCGCAGTGGCTGCGGCGCCCGTCTGGTGCAGATCGGGTGCAGCGCGGAGTACGGCCCCAGCCAGCCCGGCTCCTCCACGGCCGAGGACGCCGTGCCCCGTCCCGGCGGCCCGTACGGCGTCAGCAAACTCGCCGCCACCGAACTCGTCCTGGGCTCCGGCCTGGACGCCGTCGTCCTGCGCGTCTTCTCCCCGGCCGGACCCGGCACCCCGGCCGGCTCCCCGCTGGGTCGGCTCGCCGAGGCCATGCGCCGCGCCATGCAGTCCGGCGACGGGGAACTGAAACTCGGCGGCCTCGGCGCCCAGCGCGACTTCGTCGATGTCCGCGACGTGGCCCGCGCCGTGCACGCCGCCTCGCTCTCGGCCGCGCAGGGCGTCATCAACATCGGCTCGGGCCGCGCCGTACGACTGCGCGATGCCGCTGCGGTCCTCGCCCGCGTGGCCGGATACGGCGGCGCCCTCCACGAACTCGACGGCCCGCCCGGTGCCCTGCGCCCGGCCATCGGCCACCCCCGCCCCGACCCGGACCACGCGCCCCCGGTCGCGTACCCGTACCCGGACGGCTGCGGCGGCTGGCAGCAGGCCGACGTGCGCACCGCGCGCGACCGGCTCGGCTGGCGTCCCCGGATCGGGCTGGAGGAGTCCCTCGCCGACATCTGGATGGAGGCGGCATGCCGCATCTGACCAGGACCCAGGCCCGTACCCCGGGCACCGAACTCCGCCCCGGCGTCGGCGTCCCGGGCTATGCGCACCCCTCCTCGCCCCCACCGAGTGGGGCGAACTCACCCGCCCCGGCACCCCGCTGCACTGGGTGGTGCTGAACGTGGCCGACGGCCCCGGCGCCCGCCCCGACCCGCACTGCCTGGAGGCGGCCGGCCGCCTGCGCAACGCGGGCATCCGCGTCCTCGGCCGTCTCGACACCGGGTACGGCACCCGGAACTTCGGAGAGCTGATCTCCGACGCCCACCGGTCGACTGGTACCAGGTCGACGGCTTCCTCCTGGACCGCTGCCCGGCGGACCACGTCGCGCTGCCCGAGGTGCGCCGCACCGTCGCCACGCTCCGCGTGATCCGGGACGCTGCCCACATCGTCCTCGGCCACGGCATCCACCCGCACCCGGGCTACGCCGAGCTCGCCGACCAGTTGGTCACCTTCTCCGGCCCGTGGAGCGACTACCGCTGGTCGCAGGTGGCCGAGTGGACCGCGGACCATGTGCCCGAGCGCTTCTGCCACTTCGTCCACGGTGTGCCCCGCGACCATCTGGAGGAGGCGCTGTGCGTCGCCCGCTGGCAGGGCGCCGCGACGATCTGGTTCACCGACCACACGGACCGTGGGGGCCGGACCGACCCCTGGGAGACCATGCCCGGCTACTGGGACGAAGTCGTCTCGCTGGTCGGGACAGGTGTCTCGGAATGAAAAAGCACATGGCACTGTTACGGGGAGAACAACCGTAGTGATTGACCGACCAACGGAGTCCCCGTGTCGTTGCCACCCCTGGTCGAGCCGGCTGCCGAGCTCACCGTAGACGAGGTTCGCAGGTACTCCCGCCACCTGATCATCCCCGACGTCGGGATGGATGGGCAGAAGCGGCTGAAGAACGCCAAGGTGCTGTGTGTGGGCGCCGGCGGCCTGGGCTCGCCGGCGCTGATGTACCTGGCCGCCGCGGGCGTCGGCACCCTCGGCATCGTGGAGTTCGACGAGGTCGACGAGTCGAACCTGCAGCGCCAGATCATCCACAGCCAGGCCGACATCGGCCGCCCCAAGGCCGAGTCCGCCCGCGACAGCGTCAAGGGCATCAATCCGTACGTGAACGTGATCCTTCACGAAGAGCGGCTCGAGGCCGAGAACGTGATGGACATCTTCAGCCAGTACGACCTGATCGTCGACGGCACGGACAACTTCGCGACCCGCTACCTGGTCAACGACGCCTGCGTGCTGCTGAACAAGCCGTACGTGTGGGGTTCGATCTACCGTTTCGACGGCCAGGCCTCCGTCTTCTGGTCCGAGCACGGCCCCTGCTACCGCTGCCTGTACCCGGAGCCCCCGCCCCCCGGGATGGTCCCCTCCTGCGCCGAGGGCGGCGTCCTGGGCGTGCTGTGCGCGTCCATCGGCTCCATCCAGGTCAACGAGGCCATCAAGCTCCTCGCCGGCATCGGCGAGCCGCTGGTCGGCCGCCTGATGATCTACGACGCCCTGGAGATGCAGTACCGCCAGGTCAAGGTCCGCAAGGACCCCGACTGCGCGGTCTGCGGCGAGAACCCGACCGTCACCGAGCTCATCGACTACGAGGCCTTCTGCGGCGTCGTGTCCGAGGAGGCCCAGGCGGCGGCCGCGGACGCCACGATCACTCCCAAGCAGCTCAAGGAGTGGATCGACGACGGCGAGAGCATCGACATCATCGATGTCCGCGAGCCGAACGAGTACGAGATCGTCTCCATCCCGGGCGCCCGGCTGATCCCGAAGAACGAGTTCCTCATGGGCACCGCCCTGGAGAGCCTCCCGCAGGACAGGAAGATCGTCCTGCACTGCAAGACGGGTGTTCGCAGTGCGGAGGTCCTCGCGGTCCTGAAGTCCGCGGGCTTCTCGGACGCGGTCCACGTCGGCGGCGGCGTGATCGGCTGGGTCAACCAGATCGAGCCGGACAAGCCGGTCTACTGACCGGACGAGCCCGTCTACTGACCGGACGAGCCGGCATACCGAGCCGTATCCGGCCTCCCTTCCCGAGCGGCGGGGGCTTCGCGCACCACGGGTGCCCGGAGCCCCCGCCGTCGTCATGAGCAGACCTTGCCGTCCTTCGGTACCGAGCCGTCCAGCAGATACGCGTTCACCGTGGAGTCGACACAGTCGCTCCCGCTGCCGTACGCACCGTGCCCCTCGCCCCGCCAGGTGAGCATCACTCCGACACCCTTGCCCAGTTCGTCGGCCATCCTCCGGGCACCCTCGTACGGGGTGGCCGGGTCGCCCGTGTTGCCGACCACCAGGACCGGTGCCGCACCGGGGGCGCTCACCTCCGGGGTCTCGTGCTGTCCGGGCACCGGCCAGTCGTGGCACCAGCCGGCCGTGTCCCAGCCGAGGAACGTCCCGAAGACCGGGGAGATCTTCTCGAACTGAGGCAGCAGCTTCTTCGTCCGGGCCGCGGTCGGCCGCTGCCTGTCGTCCAGGCACGATATGACCCGCTGTGAGTGGGTGGTCGTGCCGTAGCGCCCCGAGGGGTCGCGTTCGTTGTAGCCGTCGGCAAGGGCCAGCAGCTCCGAGCCGTCTCCCCGCTCGGCCGCGTCGAGGGCACTGGTCAGCGTGGGCCAGCTGTCCTTGCTGTACAGCGGCAGGATGATGCCTGTGACCGCGAGGGTCTGGGTCAGCTTCCGCCCGGGCGTGGCCGTCGCAAGGGGCCGGGCGTCGATCCGCTGCAACAGGGCCGCGATCTTCCGCGAGCCCGTCTGCGGGTCCTGGCCTGTGGACTTGAGGTAGCCGTTCAGCGCGCGCTGGAAGCCCCTGGCCTGGTTCTGGGCATGGCCCACGGTGTCGGCGCCGGGGTCGACGACCGCGTCCAGCGTCATGCGTCCCACGTTCTCGGGAAACAGGTGGGCGTACGTGCCGCCCAGTTCCGTGCCGTAGGAGATGCCGAAGTAGTGCATCTTCTTGTCGCCGAGGACCTCCCGGATGCGGTCCATGTCGCGGGCCGAGTCGGCGGTTGAGACGTGCGCCATCAGTTTCCCGGCGTCCTTCTGGCAGCCCTTGCCGAAATCGGCTGCGTCCGCGAAGTACGCCTTCTCCTCGGCGGGGGTGTCCGGGGTGACGTCCACCGACTCGGCCGCCTGGATCTCCTTGTCACCGCGGCAGCGCACGCCCTCGCTGGCGCCCACCCCGCGCGGGTCCCAGCTCACCAGGTCGTACCGCTCGTGGAGCCGGGACACCGTCGGGGCGTACGACGGCATCATGGACACGCCCGAGGCGCCCGGGCCGCCGAAGTTGAACAGCAGCGAGCCGACGCGGTCGTCCCCGCGGGCCTTGGCGCGGATCAGCGCCAGTCCGACCGTCTCGCCGTCCGGCTTCGACCAGTCCAGCGGCACCTTCAGCGTGGCGCACTGCCATTTGCTGCCCGGCGCGGGCGCGTCGGCGGTGGCCTTGCAGCGGCCCCAGGAGAGCCCGCCCTTGGCGTCGTCGGACGAGCCGCCGCTGCAGCCCGCTGCCAGCAGAGCCGAGGCGGCCGCCAGAGCGGTCCATCGTACGAAGCGCGTCATTGCCCATCCCCCTCACAGGCCGTCCGCTTCGTGCCGCGGATGGCGGTCAGGCCATGGTAGGCAGATCCCACGCCGACCGCCCCAGCCTGTGGATAACCGTCTGACCTGCGCAGATGTCGGGTGGGTTGCGGATGTCAGGTACAGACGGTGCCCGTCGGCGGCACCTTTCCGTCCAGCAGATAGCCGTTCACCGCGCCCTGCACGCACGTGTTGCCGCTGTCGTACGCGCCGTGCCCCTGCCCCCGGTACGTCAGCTCGACCCCGACGCCCTTGCCCAGCGCGTTCACCATCGCCCGCGCGCCCTCGTAGGGGGTGGCCGGGTCGCCGGTGTTGCCGACGACCAGGATCGGCGCCGAGCCCGGAGCGCTCACGTCCGGGTGGTCGGCCGCGCCCGGCACGGGCCAGTCGGTGCAGCTGATCATGCCCCAGGCCAGGTAGTCGCCGAACAGGTCGGACGCGGCCCGGAACTCGGGCAGTTTCCGCTCCACGTAGGCGGCGTCGTAACGCGGCTTGTCGTCGGCGCAGTTGATGGCCGCGTTGGCGGCGGCGATGTTGCTGTACTCGCCGTTCTCGCTGCGCCCGTTCATCGAGTCGGACAGCAGCATCAGGATGCTGCCGTCACCGTCGTACGCCTGCTGCAGGCCCTCGGTGAGGTACTCCCAGAAGTCCTGCGAGTACAGCGCCTGGGCGATGCCGCTGGTCGCCGCGGTCTGTGTCAGTTGGCGGGGGAAGACACCCGGCAGCGGCCTGCGGTCGAGGTCCCTCAGCAGCTTGGCGATGCGGTCCTTCACGTCCTGGGCGCTGTCGCCGACCGGGCACTCCTCGGTCTTCGACACGCAGTCCTCGGCATAGTTGTCGAGCGCGCGCTGGAAGCCCTTGGCCTGCCCCAGTGAGCCCTGCTCGGGGTTCTGAGTGGGGTCGACGACGGCGTCGAACACGGCACGGCCGACCTTCTTGGGGAACAGGTGGGCGTAGACACCGCCCAGTTCGGTGCCGTAGGAGATGCCGAAGTAGTGGAGCTTGCCGTCGCCGAGGACCTGGCGCATCAGGTCGAGGTCGCGGGCCGCGTCGGTGGTGCGCACGTGCGGCAGCACCTTCTTGGAGTTCTCCTCGCAGGCGTCGTTGAAATCCTTGGTGCTGTCGAGGAGTTCGGTGCGCTCGACGGCGTCGTCGGGGGTCGCGTCCTGCTGGAAGTACGCGTCGAGCTGCTGGTCGCTCTCACAGATCACAGGCTCGCTGCCGCCGACCCCGCGCGGGTCGAAGCTGACCAGGTCGTACCGGGTCCGCAGGGTCTCGTAGCCCTCCGCGAAGGCGGGCAGCGAGGTGACGCCCGAGCCGCCGGGGCCGCCGAAGTTGAAGATGAGTGAGCCGATGCGCCGGCTGTCGCCCCCGCTCGCCCTGGCCCGGATCAGTTCGAGGCCGATCGTGTCGCCCTCGGGGGCGTCCCAGTCGAGGGGGGCCTTCATGGTGGCGCACTGCCACTCCCCGCCGTCCGGCAGCGGCGAGGGCGGAACGCCTCCGCCCTGGGCCTCGTCCGGGGCAGGGCAGGCCTTCCAGTCCAGCTTCTGCTGCGTGAGGTCTTCGTCCTTGGTGCCGTCGCCACCGCAGCCCGCCAGCACGGTGGACAGCAGCAGGGCGGAGGCGGTCAGGGCGGCGGTGCGCAGCCGGGGGCGCGATGGCATGGTTCCATCCTGCGGCGGCTCAGGGCGGGGCGCGCGGGACACGTGCCGTATGAGGTAAGAGGGGCGGAAGGGGGCAAAAGGGCCTGCTAGTCGGGTCTACCGGACCGGCTGCCACCCCGGGCCTACCGGACCGGCTGCCCGGGGCGTGCTTGTCGGGGCTGCTCGCCGGGCTTCCGGCGCCGGAGACCCGCTTGCCGGGCCGCCGGCGCCGAAGGCCCCGCCCGCCTGGCTGCTCGTGCCGGAGGCCCACCGGCTTCGAGGCGGAGTGACCGCGTGCGGGCCGGTCATGGCGAAGGGCCCGATCCGGCCGGTCGGGTCAGAGGGCCTGCTTGCGGGTGAGGTGGTTGAAGGCCAGCCAGCCCGGCAGCACCGGCAGCCACAGCGTCAGCAGGCGGAAGAGCAGGACCGCCGGTGCCGCGACCTCCTTCGGGAGCCCGAAGGCGATGAGACCGACCGTCAGGGTCGCCTCGACCGCGCCCACGCCGCCCGGCGTCGGCGCGGCGGACCCGAGGGCGTTGCCCGCGAGGAAGACGACGGCGACGCCGGCGATGCTGATCGAGGTGGTCTCGTCGCCGAAGGCACGGATCGACGCGTCCAGACACATCACGAAGCAGGCCGTCAGCAGCAGCATGCCGCCGATGCCGGTGACCAGCTTCTGCGGCCGCTGCAGCACGTCCAGCATGCGCGGCACGACACCCGCGAACAGCGACCGCACGCGCGTGACGACGAACTTGCGCAGGAACGGCACCGAGGTCATCACGAGCACCAGCACCGCCACCGTCAGCAGACCGGCGATGACCGTACGGGACGGCGACAGCGACGGCGTCTTCTCGGTGCCGGTGAGATAACCGAAGGCCAGCAGCATCAGGATGTGGCAGCCGAGCCCGAACAATTGCGACGCGCCCACGCTCGCCACCGCGAGCCCCGGCCGCACTCCCGCGCGCTGCAGGAAGCGCGTGTTGAGGGCCACGCCGCCCACCGCCGCCGGGGCGACGATCTTCACGAACGACCCGGCGACCTGCGCCGCCACGGTCCGCAGGAACGGCACCCGCTCGGGCACGAACCCCAGCAGGGCCATGGCCGCCGCGAAGTAGCTGGCCATCGAGAACAGTACGGCCGCGGCGACCCAGCCCCACTCGGCGTTCGCGATGAGCGGTCCGAACTCGATGTGCGTGAGCTGCGTCAGAAGGAAGTACGCGCCGATCGCGCCCGCCATGAAGCTGATCAGCGTGCGCGGCCGCACCCGCTCCAGCCGGGCCGGCTCGACCGGTGCCTGCGGCCTGATCCGCAGCACCTCGTGGCGGATCTGCGTGAGCAGGTCCTCCTCGCGGGCCTCCTCCAGAGCCTCGTCGATCGCCCGCTTCTCGGCCCGCTGCTCCGCCCGTACGGCCTTCTTGTCGGGCTTCTCCAGGATCGGCGCGGGCTCGTCCGAGGATTCCTCCAGGCGCGCCTGCTTGGCCTGCTGGGACGCCTCCAGGACCGCCTCGCGCTCGCGTTGCGCCCGCTCCCGGGCCAGTCGGCGCAGCGTCGCGCGCGTGGAGCGGCTGAGCGCGATGGGCTGGAGCATCGGCAGACAGTCCGCCACCGCGTCCGGACCGAGTACACCCACAGCCGAGGCCACCGCCCGCTCGCCGCCCACCCGGAGGCCGAGGGTCACCAGCAGTTGGGAGATGTCCATCCGCAGCAGCAGATCACCGGCCGCGATCTCGCCGACGCGCAGGTCGGTGAGGATCACCGTGCCGGAACGAGCCACCAGAATCGCGTCGCCCACCAGCCTGCGGTGCGCGATGCGCCGGGACTGCAGCGCCTTCACCTGGTCCCAGGTGTCGCGCAGCAGGCCGTCGGTGATCTCCTCGTCCGGCAGCGAGTCGAGGGTGCGTCCGCCGCTGTGCTCGTAGACGAGCATCACCGCGTCGGGCCCCAGCTCGGAGGTGGCGATCAGCTTGGGAGCGTTGGCCCCGGCCGCGATCGCCGCGTACGCCAGCAGCGCCTCCTGCTCCAGGGCCTGGCGCAGCGACTGGAGGCTGCTGCGGGTGGCGAAGCCGCGCAGGGTCAGGTTCCGCCAGGCGCGGTAGAAGAAGCCCTGGGCCTGCTGCTCCCGGTCGACCACCGTCACGTCCAGCGGCGGGCCGTCTTCGAGCGTGACGAAGTAGCGGCGGCCCCGGTCGCCGGTGTCCGGGGTGTCCGGGGTGTCCTCGCGCGACGCGCTGACCGGGCGGAAGCCGACGGTCCGCAGGCCCGCCATCAGGGTCTGCCCGGTGGGCCGGACGTTGGGTGAGCCGACCGCGTAGAGCGTGCCGTAGGCCACGGTCCAGCCGATCAGCACGGTCAGGATGATCGAGAACGGTGTCGTGTACCCGGTGACGAGCATCGAGAAGGCGTCGAGGAGCAGCACGACCCACAGGACCGCGCGCCATCTCGGTCTGCGGGACATGCCGACGGCCGTCATGTACGCGATGACCGGCGCGAGATAGCCGTGCACGGGATCGGTCAGGGCGTGGATGTCGCCGGGGGAGGGCTGGGTGAGCGCCTCCTGGATCGAGTCGGGTGCGGCCCGGGCGACCCACAGGTCGGTGGCCAGGGTCACACCGTGAGCAAGGACCGCCGCCAGCACGCCGTCGGCGATCCTGAGACCGTCCCGTTTGATCAGCCGTTCGATGGCGAAGGCGACCGGCACCAGCAGGATGGCGATGCTGGAGGCCAGCCCCGCGATCTTGATGAGCAGGTCGGGCGCCTGGCCGGTGCCCTTGTTGATGTCCTGTTCGAGGCCCGAGGTGGTGCCGTGCGCGAACGCGGCG
The DNA here is from genome assembly GCF_055578235.1 of Streptomyces sp. NPDC033136. Classification (NCBI taxonomy): domain Bacteria; kingdom Bacillati; phylum Actinomycetota; class Actinomycetes; order Kitasatosporales; family Streptomycetaceae; genus Streptomyces; species Streptomyces sp. NPDC033136. The sequence goes on along the minus strand of NZ_JBVIPD010000013.1, from coordinate 143,321 downwards.
ATCCCGATCAGCAGCGCGACGGCGAGCATGCCCACCAGGAGCCGCATCAGGTCGGGCGGGCGGTGCACGCGCGCGGGGAGCAGCGGTTCGTCGCCCTCCACCTCGTCGATGTGCACGGAGACGGGCTCCTCGGCGGCCCGCCGCGCCTTCTTCCCAACCGGCTTCGGGCCGTCGTCGGGAGGGCCCGGGCGCGACGAAGCGTCAGAGGTGCCCTCCGTGTCCTCGGGGTGCGCACCCTGCTGCTTCATCGTCTCTTCTTGGTCTCGTATCACCGGTCACCGCCCGCACGATGGTGGCATGCCGCACCGACACACGGGGGCATCAGGGTGCACATGCGGGGGCGGACAGTCTGCCCGACGCTCTCCTCGCGAGTGGGGGAAACGCTCGGGAGTACGCGCCTCCCGTTGTCGGTGGGGTGGGGCAGGATGGGGCGGATGAGCGAGGAGAGTCTTCCGGAGGACGCCCGCCCGCAGCACACCCACGGGGGGTACGGCGGCGCCCGCGTCCGTGACGAACCCGGGCGAGCGTTGCCGGCGTACGCCGAGCGGGTCCTCGACGTCGCGGAACTGATCCCGCCCGGCCGTGTCATGACCTACGGGGACGTCGCCGAGTGGCTGGAGGAGGGCGGCCCGCGGCAGGTCGGCCGCGTGATGGCGCTCTACGGGGGAGCCGTCCCGTGGTGGCGCGTCGTCCGCGCGGACGGCGTCCTGCTCCCCGGGCACGAGCAGCGGGCGCTCGGTCACTACCGGGCGGAGGGCACGCCCCTGAAGGAGGCGAGCCGCGCCGCCGAGGGCCACCTGCCGCGCGTCGACATGAGACGGGCGCGGTGGGACGGCGGCGATCGCGCGGAGGGTCACACCTGACAGCTTCCGCCATCGGGCGGCCTCCCGTGTGACCCGTGATCCGGACGGGGGAATCGGGACACGTCGGTGGCATGACGTACGTTCGTGAGGCGAGGGGCACGAGAGCAGCGCGTGCCATGCGTGGCAGGCGGGAAGAAGGGGAAGCCCTGCTTCCGCCCCGCCCGTCGGCGTAGCGTCGGCTGCACCCGTCCCCGTCACCCCGCGGTCACCGCCCGCCACGCGCGGTGGCCCGCCCACCAGCACTTCCACCAGGACCGGCGAACCACGTGAGCTCCTCTTCCTCCACCAGCGGCCTGTCGCGCCCCCGGGTACGGCGGGGGAGCCGTGGCGCTTACCGATTGGTACGTACCCCCCCTGCCCGCGTGGACCCCCCTCTTTTGGACGCCTCACAGCGCTCCGTGGTTGACCACGCGGCCGGCCCTCTGCTCGTCCTCGCAGGTCCGGGTACCGGCAAGACCACCACGCTCGTCGAGTCCGTCGCCGAGCGGATCGCCCGGGGCGGGGACCCCGAGCGCGTCCTGGTGCTCACCTTCAGCCGCAGGGCGGCCGTCGGACTGCGCGACCGCATGGCTCTGCGGACCGGGGCGGCCCGTGCTCCCCGGGCGACCACCTTCCACTCGTTCTGTTACGCCCTCGTCCGCGCCCACCAGGACAGCGACCTGTTCGTGGAGCCGATGCGGCTGCTGTCCGGCCCCGAGCAGGACGTCTCGGTGCGAGAACTGCTCGCGGGCCAGATGGACCTGGAGCGGCTCGGGCTCGCGCACGTGCGCTGGCCGGACGAACTGCGCGCCTGCCTGACCACCCGTGGCTTCGCCGACGAGGTCCGCGCGGTCCTCGCCCGCAGCCGTGAACTGGGTCTCGGTCCCGACGCCCTGGACGCCTTCGCCCGCCGTACGGGACGCCCCGACTGGCGGGCCGCGGCCGCCTTCCTCGCCGAGTACCTCGACGTGCTCGATCTGCAGGGCGTGATCGACTACGCGGAACTCGTCCACCGCGCGGTGCTCCTCGCCCGCCGGCCCGAGGTCGCCGCGCGGCTCGCGGCCCGGTACGACGCCGTCTACGTCGACGAGTACCAGGACACGGATCCGGCTCAGGTACGACTCCTGCAGGCCCTGGCCGGCGGTGGCCGCACGCTCGTCGCGTTCGGTGACCCCGACCAGTCGATCTACGCGTTCCGCGGTGCGGACGTGAACGGCATCCTGGAGTTTCCGTACGCCTTCCCGCGCGCGGACGGCCGTCCGGCTCCGGTCGCGGTGCTGCGCACGTCCCGCCGCTCCGGCGCATCCCTGCTGGCCGCCACGCGGCTGCTCACCCAGCGCATGCCGCTGACCCGCCTGCCCGCCGAGAAGGTGCGCGCCCATCGCGAACTCGCCCCCGTACGGGACGGCGGTCGCGTCGAGGCCTACACGTACCCGACGTCCGGGACGGAGCTGGACAACATCGCCGACATCCTCCGCAGGGCCCACCTGGAGGACGGGGCCCCCTGGAGCGAGATGGCCGTCCTGGTGCGCGCCGGCTCCCGGACCATCCCGGCGGTCCGCCGCGCCCTCACCGCGGCGGGAGTCCCCGTGGACGTCGACGGCGACGACGTGCCGCTGCGGCATGAACCGGCGGTGGCGCCGCTGCTGACGGCGCTGCGGGCGGTGGCTGCGGCGGAGGCGTCGGGGACCGAGGGGGAGGTGGTTTCGGGGGAGCTCGGGGCGGTTGATGGGGGTGTGCTTTCGGGGAATTTTGGTGCAGCTGATGGGGATGTGGTCTCGGGCGATTCTGGCGCCTCTGATGGGGATGTGACTTCGGGAGAGTCTGGTGCGGCTGATGGCGGTGTGATTTCAGGTGCCCCCGCGACCGCCGATGGGGAGGTGGCTACCAAGGATGCCGAGGATGCCGAGGATGCCGAGGATGCCGGGGAAGCAGGGGGCACCGGGGATGCCGGGGGTACCGGGGCAGCCGATGGGAAGGCGGCTTCCGCAAAGGTCGCGGCGGCCGACGGGGGCGTGCCCTCCGGGGAACCCGAGCCGAGCTCCTGGCTCGACACCGAGACCGCCCTGACCCTCCTCACCTCACCGCTCGCGAGCATGGACGCCGCCGACCTGCGCCGTCTCGGCCGCGCCCTGCGCGACGAGGAGAGGGCGGCGGGCAACCCGCTGCCCCCACCCTCCGACGTGCTGCTCGCGCAGGCCCTCGCCGAGCCGGAGCGGCTCGCCGTGCACGACCCCGCGTACGCGCGTGGCGCCCAGCGCCTCGGCGCGCTGCTGCGCAAGGCCCGCGAGCGGCTGGCCGGCGGCGGTACGGCCGAGGAGGCGCTGTGGGACCTGTGGGAGGGCACGCCGTGGCCCGGGCGGCTGGAGCGGGCCGCCCGCCGGGGCGGCGCGGCCGGGCGCAACGCGGACCGTGACCTGGACGCCGTCTGTGCTTTGTTCGCCACGGCGGCCCGCGCCGAGGAGCGCACCGGCGGCCGGGGCGCACTGAACTTCCTGGCGGAGATCGACGCCGAGGACATCGCCGCCGACACCCTCACCCGGCGGGCCGTACGCCCCGATGCCGTCCGGCTGATGACCGCGCACCGCTCCAAGGGCCTGCAGTGGCGCCTCGTGGTCGTCGCGGGCGTCCAGGAAGGCCTGTGGCCGGACCTGCGCCGCCGCGGCTCCCTCCTGGAGGCCGACCGCATCGGCCGCGACGGCCTCGCCGAACCCCTCACGCCCGGCGCGCTGCTCGCCGAGGAGCGCCGCCTGTTCTACGTGGCCGCCACGCGCGCGCGTGAACGGCTCGTCGTCACCGCCGTCAAGGCCCCGGCGGACGACGGCGACCAGCCCTCCCGCTTCCTCACCGAACTCGGCGTCGAACCCAAGGACGTCACGGGACGCCCCCGCCGGCCCCTGTCCGTCGCCGCACTCGTCGCCGAACTGCGCGCCACCACGGTCGACCCACGCGTCTCGGACGCCCTCCGGGAGGCCGCCGCCCGCCGACTGGCCCGGCTCGCCGCCCTCGCCGACGAGGATGGACGCCCCCTGGTGCCGTCCGCGCACCCCTACCGCTGGTGGGGCATGTTCGAGCCGACCGAGTCCAAGGTGCCGTTGCGCAACCGCGACCAGCCCGTCGTGCTCTCCGGCAGTGCCCTCGACCAGCTCGCCAACACCTGCGCGTTGCAGTGGTTCCTGGGCCGCGAGGTGAAGGCCGACGCGCCCGCGACCGTCGCGCAGGGGTTCGGCAACGTGGTGCACGTCCTCGCCGACGAGGTCGCCTCCGGGCGCACGCCGGCCGACCTCTCCGTCCTCATGGAACGCCTCGACTCCGTGTGGAACGCCCTGGCCTTCGACGCGCCCTGGAAGTCGGAGCAGGAGAAGGCCAACGCGCGCGTGGCGCTCGAACGGTTCCTGCAGTGGCACGTCATGGACCGCACCGGGCGTACTCCGGTGGCCAGCGAGCACGACTTCGACGTCACCCTCGAGGCGGGTGACTACCAGGTGCGCATCCGCGGTCAGATGGACCGCGTCGAGGCGGACGGCGACGGTCGCGCCTACGTGGTCGACTTCAAGACCGGCAAGCAGGCGCCCACCGGCAAGGAGGTGGAGCGTCACCCGCAGCTCGCCGTCTACCAGCTGGCCGTCCGCGAGGGCGCCGTCGACGAGGTCTTCGACGGTGTACGCCCCGAACCGGGCGGCGCCGAACTCGTCCACCTGCGCCAGGGCGCCGCACAGCGCGACGGTGGCGAGACCCTGCCCAAGGTGCAGGCCCAGGAGCCGCCGACGGGGGAGTGGGTCGGCGACCTGCTGGCCACGGCCGCCGGCAAGGTCCTAGACGAACGGTTCACACCGACGGCCGGGCAGCACTGCACGCACTGCGCCTTCCGGGCCTCGTGCAGCGCGCGCCAGGAGGGGCGCCACGTGGTGGAGTGATCCATCGCACTACATGTGCTGACCTGCGATTCTCCCTCCCCGGGAGGTCGATCCGGCCGCCACTGTCAGTGCGCGCCGCTAGCCTCTGCGATGTGCCCGCCCGTATCACCGATCCCGAGCAGCTCAAGGAGCTCCTCGGGATCCCCTTCACCCCGGAGCAGACGGCCTGCATCACAGCGCCGCCCGCCCCGCAGGTGATCGTGGCTGGAGCCGGCTCGGGCAAGACGACGGTGATGGCGGCACGCGTGGTGTGGCTGGTCGGCACCGGCCAGGTCGCCCCCGAGCAGGTGCTCGGCCTCACCTTCACCAACAAGGCCGCCGCCGAACTCGCCGAGCGCGTCCGCAAGGCACTGATCAAGGCCGGCGTCACCGACCCGGACGCCATCGACCCGGACAACCCGCCGGGCGAGCCGGTGATCTCCACGTACCACGCCTTCGCGGGCCGCCTGCTGACCGACCACGGCCTGCGCATCGGACTTGAGCCCACGTCCCGGCTGCTCGCCGACGCCACCCGCTTCCAGCTCGCCGCGCGGGTGCTGCGCGAGTCCCCCGGGCCCTACCCGGCCCTGACCCGCTCCTTCCCGGACCTCGTCGGCGACCTCCTCGCCCTCGACGCCGAGCTCGCCGAGCACCTTGTCCGCCCGGAGGCGCTGCGCGCGTACGACGCCGAACTGCTGCTGACCCTGCGCGGCGCCAAGCTCACCAACGCCGACCTGCGCAAGGTCCCCGACACGGCCGCCGCCCGACGTGAACTCGCCGAGCTGGTGACCCGCTACCGGGCCGCCAAGCGCGAGCGGGACCTGCTCGACTTCGGCGACCAGATCGCCATGTCGGCCCGGCTCGCGACGATCCCCGAAGTGGGCCGCGTGCTGCGGGATGAGTTCCGCGTGGTCCTGCTCGACGAGTACCAGGACACGTCGGTCGCCCAACGCGTCCTCCTGGCAGGCTTGTTCGGCGAGGGCGCCGGTCACCCGGTCACCGCCGTGGGCGACCCCTGCCAGGCGATCTACGGCTGGCGCGGCGCCTCCGTCGCCAACCTCGACGACTTCCCCGAGCACTTCGCCCACGCCGACGGCCGCCCCGCGACCCGCCAGGCCCTCAGCGAGAACCGCCGCAGCGGCGGCCGCCTCCTCGACCTCGCCAACGGACTCGCGCGGCCCCTGCGCGCCCTGCACGCGGGCGTGGAGGCCCTGCGCCCGGCCCCGGGGGCCGAACGCGACGGCATGGTCCGCTGCGCCCTGCTGCGCACCCACGCCGAGGAGCTCGACTGGGCCGCCGACTCCGTCGCCCACCTCGTGCGGACCGGGACGGCACCCGGCGAGATCGCCGTCCTGTGCCGCACGGCGACCGACTTCGCCGAGATCCAGGGCGCCCTGGTCGCCCGGGACATCCCGGTCGAGGTCGTCGGCCTGTCCGGGCTGCTGCACCTGCCCGAGATCGCCGACCTCGTCGCCGTCTGCGAGGTCCTCCAGGACCCCGGTGCCAACGCCTCCCTGGTCCGCCTGCTGACCGGCCCGCGCTGGCGCATCGGCCCCCGCGACCTCGCCCTGCTGGGGCGGCGCGCCCGGCTCCTGGTGTCCCACGCGCGCGTGGCGGGCGACGACGACCCGGACCGGCGGCTCGCCGAGGCCGTCGAGGGGATCGACCCGTCCGAGGTGATCTCCCTCGCGGACGCCCTCGACACGTTCCTGGAGACGCCGCTGGACGGCCACGGGGACGACGACGCACTGCCCTTCTCGCCCGACGCGCGCGTGCGCTTCGCCCGCCTGGCCACCGAACTGCGCGAGCTGCGCCGCGCCCTGGCCGACCCGCTGATGGACGTCCTGCACCGCGTCCTCGCCGTCACCGGCCTGGAGGTCGAGCTGTCGGCGTCCCCGCACGCACTGGCCGCCCGCCGCCGCGAGACCCTGTCCAACTTCCTCGACGTCGCCGCTTCCTTCGCCGCCGGGGACAACGAGGCCACCCTGCTGGCCTTCCTCGGCTTCCTGCGCACCGCCGCCCAGTACGAGAAGGGCCTCGACAACGCCCTCCCCGGCGGCGAGAACACCGTCAAGGTGCTCACCGCCCACAAGTCCAAGGGCCTGGAGTGGGACGTCGTGGTCGTCCCCGGCCTGGTCACCGGCACCTTCCCCAGCAGCCAGGGCCGTGAGAAGTGGACCTCCCAGGGCAAAGTCCTGCCGCACCGGCTGCGCGGCGACGCCGACACCCTCCCCGACGTCGCCTCCTGGGACGCCAAGGGCCTGAAGGCCTTCCACGAGGCCATGAAGGACCACCAGCACACCGAGGAACTCCGCCTCGGCTACGTCACCTTCACCCGCCCCCGCTCCCTCCTGCTGGGCTCCGGTCACTGGTGGGGCCCCACCCAGAAGAAGCGCCGCGGGCCCTCCGCGTTCCTGCAGGCCCTCTACGAGCACTGCGAAGCCGGGTACGGCGAGATCGAGGCCTGGGCGGACGAACCCGCCGAGGCCGAGGAGAACCCGGCCCTGCACCAGGCCACCGCCGAGCAGGTCTGGCCCCTGCCCCTGGACGAGGCGGCCCTGGCCCGCCGCCGCGCCGCGGCCGAGACCGTCCTGGCCCACCTGGAGGACCTCGCGTCCCACGAGGACGGCCACCCCGCAGCCGTGCACGACCCGGACGCGCCCGACGACCCGGAGTGGCCCCCGCCGCCCGAGGACGAAGAGCTCCCGTACGACGAACGGGATCCGTGCGACGACGACCCTTTCGGTGACGACCCTTTCGGTGACGACCCTTTCGGTGACGACCCCTTCGGCAACGACCCCGACGACCAGGCCCCCTTCACGGGCGACGCACTCGCGGACGACCCCGTGGACCGGGACGCACGCCCGGCGGACCGCCCCACGGTCCCCCACCAGGCGGTCCCACCGGAGCCCCCGCACTCCAGGGACCACCCCCGCCTCACCCCCGAGGAGGCCCGCACCATCGCCTCCTGGGACCGCGATCTCGACGCCCTCACCGGCGAGCTCCTGCGCGCCCGCGACAGCGTCACCGAAGTCCCCCTCCCGGCGTCGCTCACGGCGTCGCAGCTGCTGCGCCTCGCCGCAGACCCGGACGGCTTCGCCCAGGAGCTGGCCCGTCCCATGCCCCGCCCGCCCCAGCCCGGGGCCCGCCGTGGCACGCGCTTCCACGCCTGGGTCGAGGCCCGCTTCGAAGAGCTCACCCTGCCCATGCTGGAGCCGGAGGAACTGCCCGGCAGCGAGGCCGAGATCGCCGACGAACAGGACCTCGAGGCCCTCAAGGAGGCTTTCGAGCGCACCGAGTACGCGCACCGCACCCCCTACCGGGTGGAGACCCCCTTCCAGCTCGCGATCGCCGGCCGCGTCGTCCGGGGCCGCATCGACGCCGTCTACAAAGAAGGCGACGGGCAGGACGCGACGTACGAGATCGTCGACTGGAAGACCAACCGCTCCCGCACCGCCGACCCGCTCCAGCTGGCCGTCTACCGCCTCGCCTGGGCGGAGCAGCAGGGGGTGCCCCCGGAGTCGGTCACGGCCACGTTCCTCTACGTCCGCAGCGGAGAGGCCGTACGCCCTCAGGATCTGCCCGACCGGGCCGCCCTGGAGCGGCTGCTGCTGGACGAACCGTCCAGTGGGGCGGCCGGTGAGGAACCGCACTCCGAGGACGTCAGTGCGGGCCGATAGGCTCGTGACCATGAGCCAGACCCCGGACAGCGTCGTCCGTACGTACATACAGCAGCACCGCGCCGCCTTCCTCGACGACCTCGCCGAGTGGCTGCGCATCCCGTCGGTGTCGGCCCAGCCGGACCACGCGCCCGACGTACGACGCAGCGCCGACTGGCTCGCGGCCAAGCTGAAGGAGACCGGGTTCCCGACGGCCGAGGTCTGGCCGACCCCGGGCGCGCCCGCTGTCTACGCCGAGTGGCCCTCCGACGACCCGCAGGCGCCCACCGTGCTGGTCTACGGCCACCACGACGTGCAGCCCGCCGCCCGGGAGGGCGGCTGGGACAGCGAGCCCTTCGATCCAGTAGTGCGCGAGAACCGCCTCTACGCGCGCGGGGCGGCCGACGACAAGGGCCAGGTCTTCTTCCACACCCTCGGCGTCCGCGCCCACCTCGCCGCCACCGGCCGCACCACCCCGGCCGTGCACCTGAAGCTGCTGATCGAGGGCGAGGAGGAGTCAGGCTCGCCGCACTTCCGGGCCCTGGTCGAGCAGCAGGCCGAGCGGCTCACCGCCGACGCCGTGATCGTCTCCGACACCGGCATGTGGTCCGAGGACACCCCCACGGTGTGCACCGGCATGCGCGGCCTCGCCGAATGCGAGATACGGCTGTACGGCCCCGACCAGGACGTCCACTCCGGCTCCTTCGACGGCGCGGTGCCCAACCCCGCGACGGCCGCCGCCCGCCTGGTGGCCGCCCTGCACCGCTCCCGCCCGCCGGACCCGGTCGCCTCCCGCCGTACATCCCGCTGAACAGTCCGCCGAACCCAACCGTTCCACCGGGGGAGTAGGAAGCACCCGTGACCACCTGGACCGACCACAACGCCGACCGTCCCATCTCGCTCACCGCCCCGAGCGGGATCGACCGGGCCGCCCACCACCGGCTCGACGAGGCCTGGCTCGCGGCGGCGTGGAGCCATCCCTCCACGCGCTGCTTCGTGGTTTCCGGCGGCCAGGTCCTCATCGACGAGACGGCGGACGGACGCACCGAACTCGTCATGACGCCCTCCTTCGAGGCCCCCCTCACCGAGGCCCACCGCTACTTCCTCGGCAACGACGAGGACGGCGTCAGCTACTTCGCCCTCCAGAAGGACGCCCTGCCCGGGCGCATGGACCAGTCCGCGCGCCCGGCGGGCCTGCGCGAGGCCGGCCTGCTGCTGTCGGCCCGTGACGTGGGTCTGATGGTGCACGCGGTCGGGCTGGAGAACTGGCAGCGTACGCACCGTTTCTGCTCCCGCTGCGGCGAGCGCACCGTCATCGCCGCGGCCGGCCACATCCGCCGCTGCCAGGCCTGCGGCGCGGAGCACTACCCGCGCACCGACCCGGCCGTGATCATGGCCGTGACCGACGAGGACGACCGCATCCTGCTCGGCCGCCAGGTCCACTGGCCCGAGGGCCGCTTCTCGACGCTCGCCGGTTTCGTCGAGCCGGGCGAGTCCATCGAGCAGTCCGTGCGCCGCGAGGTCCACGAGGAGGTCGGTATCACCGTCGGCCAGGTCGAGTACGTCGCCAGTCAGCCCTGGCCCTTCCCGTCCAGCCTCATGCTGGGCTTCATGGCCCGCGCCACCTCCACCGAGATCGACGTCGACGGCGACGAGATCCACGAGGCCCGCTGGTTCTCCCGCGACGAACTGCGCGCAGCCTTCGAGTCCGGCGAGATGCTCCCGCCCTACGGCATCTCGATCGCGGCCCGCCTGATCGAGCTCTGGTACGGCAAGCCGCTCCCGACGCGGAGCGTGGCCTGACGGCGGCAAGGTGAGAGCCCCGCCTTGTGCAGCGGTGCGCCCACGACTGCCCCCTCACGTCGACAGTCCTTGTCGTGAAAGCCGCACACTCGGCGTTCGACGTGAGTGGTCCCGGCAGTTGTCCTCGCGTGTACGAGGGCCCAACACCCGAGCCCGTCAGTCGGGAACGAAGGTCAGCTGCTCACGACCGTCAGCGGGGGCCCACGGGAGTCGGAGCCGCGTCGAAGCCGTGCTCTTTCAGCGCCAGGAGGTGGGCATGGAGGGCGTGTGCGTTGCGCGGTGCCGGGCGTTCCACCAACTCACCCCGGCGGAAGACCGCCCCCGCGTTCACCGTGCCTCCGACCAGCGCCTCGCCGTCCCCCTCGTCTTCGGTCGTCATGCCGGTCACGCTACCGCCGAGTCGGCCCCGTACAGGCCGGGCATACAAAGACCCCCGATCCGGCGCCAGGCCGCTCGGGGGTCGTATGCGTCATGTGGGTCAGACGCCGAGCGCCTGCTTCACCTGGGCAAGGCTCGGGTTCGTCATCACGACCTCGGCGCCACCGTTGGAGGGAACTACCTGAAGCGTCGGCACTGTCTGGTTTCCGCCGTTCGCCTTCTCCACGAAGGCGGCGGACTCCGGGTCCTGCTCGATGTTGATCTCGGTGTACGCGATGCCCTCGCGGTCCATCTGGCTCTTCAGCCGGCGGCAGTAGCCGCACCACGTGGTGCTGTACATCGTCACAGTGCCCAGCATGTCTCTCGTGCTCCTTCGGTGGCTCGGGGACGGGGTTCGCAGTGGAGGGAACGTATGTGAAAGGTCCACCATTCCCGGGGCCCGCGTCCCACCGGACGTGACGCCTGCCGCATTGATACGACTATCAGTGCCTGCCTGTGGACAACCGGCACAGCCGTCTCTCGCGACCTGGCAGCATGGCTGTGTGACAGCAGCAACGCACTCCACCCTGTTCCCGCAGGTACCGGGCTCGGCCGACGCGGTGCTCGACGGGCTCGACCCCGAGCAGCGCGAGGTGGCCACCGCCCTGCACGGTCCGGTGTGCGTCCTGGCGGGCGCCGGCACGGGCAAGACCCGGGCCATCACCCACCGCATCGCCTACGGAGTGCGCGCCGGCATCCTGCACGCCTCCAGCGTGCTCGCCGTCACCTTCACCAACCGCGCCGCCGGAGAGATGCGGGGCCGGCTGCGCCAGCTCGGCGCCGCAGGCGTCCAGGCGCGCACGTTCCACTCGGCGGCCCTGCGTCAGCTCCAGTACTTCTGGCCGAAAGCGATCGGCGGTTCTATGCCCCGGCTGGTCGACCGCAAGATCCAGCTCGTCGCCGACGCGGCCACCGCCTGCGGCATCCGGCTCGACCGGGGTGAGCTGCGGGACGTCACCGCCGAGATCGAGTGGTCCAAGGTCACCCAGACCGTCCCCGCCGACTACGCGCCCGCCGCTGCCAAGGCCGGCCGCGAGACCCCCCGCGACCCCGCCGAGATCGCCCAGCTCTACTCCTCCTACGAGGATGTCAAGCGCGAGCGCTCCGTCATCGACTTCGAGGACGTCCTGCTGCTGACCGTTGCCGTCCTCCAGGACCGGCACGACATCGCCGAGCAGGTCCGCGCCCAGTACCAGCACTTCGTGGTCGATGAGTACCAGGACGTCAGCCCCCTGCAGCAGCGCCTGCTCGAACTGTGGCTGGGCGAGCGGGACAGCCTCTGCGTGGTCGGCGACGCCAGCCAGACCATCTACTCCTTCACCGGCGCCACACCGGACCACCTGCTCGACTTCCGCACCCGCCACCCCGGCGCCACCGTCGTCAAGCTGGTTCGCGACTACCGCTCCACCCCACAGGTCGTTCACCTCGCCAACGGCCTGCTCGCCCAGGCGAAGGGCCGCGCCGCCGATCACCGCCTGGAGCTCGTCTCCCAGCGCGCCCCGGGTCCCGAGCCGGTCTACACCGAGTACACCGACGAGCCCGCTGAGGCGGAGGGCGCGGCCCGCCGGATCCGCGAGCTCATCGACTCGGGGGTCCCGGCCGCCGAGATCGCCATCCTGTTCCGCACGAACGCGCAGTCCGAGACCTACGAACAGGCCCTCGCCGACGCCGGAGTGCCCTACCAACTGCGCGGCGCCGAGCGGTTCTTCGACCGCCCGGAGGTGCGCAAGGCGGGCGTCGCCCTGCGCGGCGCGGCCCGCTTCGGCGGCAACGACTCCCTCCTGGACGACGTCGTCGACCTGCCCTCCCAGGTGCGCGCCGTGTTGTCCGGAGAGGGCTGGACGCCGCAGCCACCGGCCGGCTCCGGAGCCGTGCGGGAGCGCTGGGAGTCGCTGGCCGCCCTGGCGAACCTCGCCCGGGACTTCGTCGCCGCCAAGCCGGACGCCACCCTTGCGGACCTCGTCACCGAGCTCGACGAACGGGCGAACGCCCAGCACGCCCCCACCGTGCAGGGCGTCACCCTGGCCTCCCTGCACTCGGCCAAGGGCCTGGAGTGGGACGTCGTGTTCCTGGTCGGCGTCGCCGAGGGCATGATGCCGATCACCTACGCCAAGACCGACGAGCAGGTCGAGGAGGAGCGCCGCCTGCTGTACGTCGGCGTCACCCGCGCGCGGGAACACCTCCATGTCTCCTGGGCGCTCTCCCGCTCACCCGGCGGCCGCCCCAACCGCCGCCCGAGCCGCTTCCTCGACGGGCTGCGCCCCGGTTCGACGGCCACCACGGGCCGCGCCACCGCCGGCGGCGGTGGCGGAATCGAGCGCGGCACCCCCGGAACCAGGGGCTCCGCCCCGAGGCGGGCCCAACGAATCCCCGCCCGCTGCCGGGTCTGCGGCCGCACGCTGACCGACGCGGGCGAGATGAAGCTGATGCGCTGTGACGACTGTCCCTCCGACATGAACGAGGGCCTCTACGAGCGGCTGCGTGAGTGGCGTGCCGACCAGGCACGCACCAGTGGTCAGCCCGCCTTCTGCGTGTTCACCGACAGGACCTTGATGGCCATCGCGGAGACCGTGCCTGACGACGCGCACGAGCTGGCGCGCATCCCGGGCGTGGGGATGCGCAAGCTCGATCGCTACGGTGCCGATGTCCTGGCCATCTGCGCAGGCCAGTACGGCTCGGGGGACACGGATCAGGACTGACACGAACTCGTCGAAAAAATAGTTTGCGCATGCCCCGGCAATCCCCATAGGTTCTTAGGCACGAGAGCAGCGGCCTTCTCGAAGGCCCTGATTCCGTGTTGTACTTGCATATCCGTCGGGCTGGATCATCCAGTCCCCCGAGACGCCGAGAGGAGGCGAGTCCAGTGATCAGCATCAACACCAGCTCCGTCAGCATCGTGAAAATGACCGATCGCTCGGCCGTCTCCGCGTGCATGCTCGGCGTTTCGAACCTGGGTACCGGTCTGTCCGGCATTCGTGCCGTGCGTCCGGCGTGCCCCTCCGTTGCCCCCGCGGGCCTTCCCGTCCGTGAGCGCAATGAGCGACCGACCAAGGCACTGGAAGCAGCAGTAGAGGCACAGGCTCAGGCCTATGCCTTTGGGGCGACCGGTGCCGGATTCCGGAAGCAGACGACGCAGCACCACCTGATGTGGGCCTTCCGTGGGCCAGAACCCTGGAGTGATCCAGCCTGATTCGATCAGGCCGGCGCCTTCAGGGCCGCGGAACCCCATCCGGGATCCGCGGCCCTTCTGTTTGTCCCTGACCAGGGGCGACGGACGAAGGAGCCTCGGGACAGGAAAAGAACCCGGTACCAGCCGCCCCCGGCCAACAGGCCGGAACGACCAGACGAGGAAGACGAACCGTGCAACTCGAAGCGCACGCCCCGTCCGTACCGCCTTCCGACACGATCCCCAAGCCCGGCCCCACGGAGGACTCCGCCTTGACCCCGCTCACCGCGCTCACCGCGCTCGACGACGCCATCGAGAACCTCGGCGTACCCGTCCCGTGCCGTTCCTACGACCCGGAGGTCTTCTTCGCCGAGTCGCCTGTGGACGTCGAGTACGCCAAGTCCCTCTGCCGCACCTGCCCGCTGGTCGAGGCCTGCCTCGCCGGCGCGAAGGAGCGGCGTGAGCCCTGGGGCGTCTGGGGTGGCGAGCTGTTCGTCCAGGGTGTCGTCGTCGCCCGGAAGCGGCCGCGTGGCCGCCCGCGCAAGAACCCGGTCACGGCATGAACACCACAGGAACAATCGACCGTCCCCTCACGCACGACCCCCAGAAGCAGGCCCCGATGAAGCCGTCCACGTACGAGCCCGCAGGCTCCGCGACCCAAGACTTCACCATCAGTGGCGCGAAGGACTCGCGCCAGAACAGGACCCGAGAGATGCAACTCATTCCAGAAGCCATGGCTCGTGCGCATATGCGCGAGCGCCTGCAGGAGGCGGAGCGGGAACGCCAGGCCGTGCGCCTGGTCGCCGCCCGCCGCATGCAGCGCAGGGCGGAGCGCGCCTCCCGGCGTGCCCGCCGGGCGCTCGCCATGGCGGTCATGCAGTAGCCGACCTCATCTGAAGCGGTGGCCTCCCGTCCCGGAGGCCGATGCCTCTCCGCGGGGGCCGGTCCGTACCGAACGGATCGGCCCCCGCGGGGCGTTGCGCCCCATGAGGCCGGTGTGTGGGTGTCGGCGAAGGCGGCGCGTTGTGCCCGCGAGGCTGGTGCGTGCCTGTGGGGCCGGCGCGCGGTGTCCGCGGGCCGATGTTCGTATCCGGGCCGGTGTTCGTGCCTGCTGGCCGGTGTTCGCTTCCGCGCGGCGGGCGTGGTGGCTGCGAAGCCGGTGCGGGTGATGCCCGAGCCGCCCGGGCACGGCGTATCGTCGCGGCGTGACGAGTCCTCCCGGAGGCGGTGACGACGGCGACGGCTTCGCCGCGGGGCCGGCGCGCTTTGTCTGTGCCCGCTGTGGCGCGTCGGCTGAGGCCGACGGCCCGCCCGTTACCTGGACCTACTCGGTGGAGGACGGCGTCCGCCGCCACTTCTGCGAGACCTGCTCCCGGGAGAACCTCAGGTCGATCGAGGGGCGCCTGGACTCGGAGTGGTGGTGAAGCGCGGCCGGGCTCACGCCTCCGCCACCGAGTCCCCGCCGTCCGCCCGGTCCTCCGGGACGAACCCCGGCAGCCACTCCTCCAGCTCCTCGCGCAGTCGCACCGTCGCCCCCAGCTGACACAGCACGCCGATCGTGCTCAGCGTCACCCGGTGGATCAGCAGGTACGACGGGGGCAGGTTGAGCTGCTTGCCGAGCTGGTAGGCAGGAGAGCGCGGGTCGGCGACGCGGGCCGCCTGGCTGCGCATCCATCCCCGGGCGAAGGTGAACTCCTCGACCTGGGCCGGCTCGATGATCGGCAGCAGGTACTCCATGACGGCGTCCGGGTCCAGCTCTATGGTCTCCTTCACGAAGCCTTCCGCGCACAACAGCTCGTAGACCGCCTCGGCCTCGCCGTCGAGCGTCATGCGCAGGGACTCGCCGATGGTGGCCGGCAGACCGCCCGGGAGCCGGTCGACCGTGCCGAAGTCCAGGACACCCAGGCGCCAGTCGTCCTCATCCTCCGGGCCGCCGGGCAGCAGCCGGAAGTTGCCCGGGTGCGGATCGGCGTGCAGCAGGCCGGTGCGGGCGGGGCCGGAGAAGAGGAAGCGGGCCAGGAGCTGGCCGGCACGGTCGCGCTGCTCCTGGGTGCCGTCCGTGATGATCTCCGACAGCGGGATGCCGTCGATCCACTCCGTGACCAGCACCTGGTCGGACTGGTGGACCACCTGCGGCACCACCACATCCGGGTCGTCCGTGAACTCCTCCGCGTGGGCCTGCTGGGCTTGGGCCTCCAGGCCGTAGTCCAGCTCCTCCGAGACGCGGTCCTTCAGCTCGGCGATGAGCGGCTTGATGTCCATACCGGGGATCAGTGGACCGAGCAGGCGGGAGAAGCGGCTCAGCTGGTTCAGATCGGACAGCAGGGCCTCGCCGGCGCCCGGGTACTGCACCTTGACGGCCACCTCACGGCCGTCGTGCCACACCCCTCGGTGCACCTGGCCGATCGAGGCGGCCGCGGCGGGCTTGTCCTCGAACTCCAGAAACAGCTCCTGCCAGTCCTCGCCGAGCCGCTCCTGCAGCACCGCGTGCACGGTGCGGGTCGGCATCGGAGGCGCCGCCTCCTGGAGCTTCGTCAGCGCGGCCCGGTAGGGACCGGCCACCTCCTCGGGCAGCGCGGACTCGAAGACGGACAGCGCCTGGCCGAACTTCATCGCGCCGCCCTTGAGCTCGCCGAGCACCTTGAAGAGCTGCTCCGCCGTGCGCTGTTGGAGTTCGCGGCCGACGAGCTCCGCTGACTCGCCGACGATCCGCTTGCCGAATCCCCAGGTCGCCCGCCCGGCGATGCCGAGCGGGAGCGCGGCGAGCTTGGCGGTCCGGGTGACCGCCTTCCGGGGAAGATCAGACATGCGCCCTCCAAGTCCCAGCCGGCCGCTCCGCCTCTGCCTCACGGCACTGCTCCGACGGCCGTTGCACCGCCATTGTCTCGTGCGGCTCCCCGTCCGCCGAGAGGTGCTCCCCTTCTCCTCTCTCCGCCGCAGCGCACGGGCATGCCGGATGCGCCCGGACCGGCCACGCATGCCAGTGCAGACCAGGGACGGAGACCTCCCAGCGCGCCCCGGTGCTCGACGGGACCCGGCCGTCCAGAAAAGCCAGCGCATGGGCGGCCGCCAGCCCGGCCACGGAGGTGGCCAGTGTCAGGTCGCAGGGCCGCACCTGCCGCTGCCTGCCGGAGCGCCACTGGGTGACCAGGCGTGGCCAGGTCGGGTCCCGGTCGGTGCGGTTCTCGTGCAGACACCCCGCGCAGCCCGTCTCCCCGGGCAGCACGAGAGGGCCGACCACGCCGGTGCCCTCCACCACGCCGGCATACAGATGAGGTGTCCCGGAGGACATCAGGGGTTCGGCGGCGGGCGGGTCGGGCGCGTGCACGGCCACATCGTCCCGCGGGGCAAGGATCACCAGCGAGAAACCCGGGTTGCCTTCCACCGGAGGTGCCTGGGCCGGCGAGCGGCGCGGCGGCCGGTCCGGGGCCGCCCGGCGCACAGCACGGCGGGCCGCCTCGTCCCTGCGGTCGCCGACGGCTTCCGCCGGCAGCCCGCCCGGCGCGACGTCCCACGGCTCCACCCGGCCGCCGTCGAGCACGTCGACCTCGCCCACGCCGGCCCCGGCCAGCAGAGAGGCCAGCACGGCGCCCACCCGTCCCGCGCCCCGCACCTGCACCCGCTGCGCCCGCCGGGCGGCCAGCTGTCCGATCGCCTCGCCGGGTACCGAGGTCGTCAGGGACAGAGACGCCAGGTCGGGGCCCAGCCTGTCGAGGACCTCCCTTTTGTGCCGCAGGGCGTCGGCGGCAGGGCCACCGCCCCGGGCGTCGTCGAGAAGGCCGGCCCTCGCGAGCCCTCGCACCAGCCTGTCGACATGGCCGTCGGGCAGGTCCATCCGGCGCCCCTCCTCGCGCAGCAACTCCAGTCCCCGCGTGCCGTTCAGCAGGTCGAGGAAGCTGCCCGTCGCCTGGTCCAGCGGGCCGAGCGTCATCGCATGCGCCGGTGTCATCCCGAACTGCACGGTCTTGAGGTCGCGCCAGCCGCGCCTGAGCGCGGGTTTCACCATCGGATGCATGACAGTTCCCCCGTATTTCCTTTATCCCCGTGTTCTCGATCGTCCCCGTATGCCGGTCGCGTGGGAGTGCGGTCCGAACCTGGCCGCGTGAAGGCCCGATCGCAGGCCGAACACGACGCAGGCCCGGCCCCTGGTCCCGGACCGGTCCCGCACATCGCTGCGCCGACGAGATCCAGCATGCCCAAACCCGCCTCCGGCCGCCGAAAGTTGTCCACAGGCGCCGGAATTCGTCGTACAAATCCGGCGACCGGAGGCGGCGTCGGCACCGAACCGCCCCTGAGGCGGGACTTCCCCGGGGGCAGCGGGTAACGTCAGGGCGTGCCCGCCGACCCACTGCACCGCGCCGGAAAGCCACAGCGCAGCACGACGAGCCAGCCGCCGAGCGGCTCGGGGGCGCGCGCGATCGAGGTCCGCAGGAGCGCCCGCCGACGCAGAACGGTCTCCGCGTACCGCGAGGGCGATCGCACCGTGGTGCTCATCCCCGCCCGGATGTCCGAGGCGGAGGAGCAGCGCTGGGTCAACGTCATGCTCGACAAGCTGGCCGCCCAGGAGAGCAAGCGGTCCCTCGGCGACGCCGAGCTGACCGAGCGGGCCCGGCGTCTGTCGGAGCAGTACTTCGACGGGCGGGCCCGGCCCGCGTCGGTGCGCTGGGTGACCAACCAGAACACGCGCTGGGGGTCCTGTACCCCCGCCGAGGGCAGCATCCGCCTCTCGCACCGCCTGCAGGGCATGCCCGAGTACGTCGTCGACTACGTCCTCCTCCACGAGCTCGCCCATCTGCTCGTCCCCGGACACGGCCCCCGCTTCTGGGAACTGCTTCAGGCCTATCCCCGGACGGAGCGGGCCCGGGGTTACCTCGAAGGCGTGGTCGCCGCCGAGCGGTTGCCCCATGTGCCCGGAGCGCGAGGTGAGAGCCCCGCGGGGTGACTGCCCGCTTGCCGTGAGCGAGCAGCCGATACGGCTCAGCGCGGGTTCTGTACCGGGTCTGTACCGACTACCTCCGGTGTCCGGATTTTGCCGTTAGCCTGACGCGACGCACTCACGTTCTGGATGGGGGACGGTCGTTACGCATGGCCAGGGAATTCCAACGCGGCCACAAGGCCAGGATCAGTGACCTCACCGCGGGCACGGATCTGTACGTCGGCGTACAGATCACCGGCCCCGGGCTGAGCTTCGACATCAGCTGCTTCGGCCTCGACGCCGACGAACGGCTCTCGGACGACCGGTACTTCATCTTCTACAACCAGCCGAAGTCCCCCGAGGAGTCCATTCAGCTCCTGGGCGCCCAGGCGGGCGACACGGAGTCCTTCCGGGTGACGCTCGACCGGATCCCGCCGCAGGTCCAGAAGCTGTCCTTCACGGCTGCGCTCGACGGCGCCGGGCAGATGTCGCAGATCGCCCCCGGCTACATCCGCATCGTCGCGGGTGGCGAGGAAGTGGCCCGCTACCCCTTCAGCGGCTCGGAGTTCTCCACCGAACGTGCTGTGATGCTGGGCGACTTCTACCTCAAGGATGTCTGGCGGTTCGCCGCTGTCGGACAGGGCTTCGACGGTGGTCTCGACGCGCTGCTGCGGAACTTCGGCGGTGAGGTGGCCGAGGAGGAGACGCCCGCGCCCGCCCCGCAGCAGCCGCAGGCCGGCGCTGCCCCGGGCTTCGCACCGCCCGCGTTCGCCGCCCCAGCCGCCCCGGCTCCCGCGCCGGTAACACCCCCGGCCCCGGCACCCACTCCCCAGCCCGCAGCGCAGGGCTTCGCGCCCCCGCCCGGAGCCACGCCGCCTCCGGCCCCGGCGCCCGCACCCCAGGTGCACGCCGCCCCGACCATCGTCGCGCCCATGCACACCCCGCCCGGCGGCTCCCCGGTGCCGCCTCCGGCCCCGGCGCCCGCGCCGTACGGCCAGCCCCCCGGCCAGACGGCCCCGCCGCCCCCCGGCTACGGCCAGCCCCAGGCCCCCCACGCCCCGGCCCCGCCCCCCGGCTACGGCCAGCCCACCCCGCCCCCGGGCTACGGCCAGCAGCCGCCGTTCGGGCAGACCCCGGCCCCCTACGGAGCCCCGCCGCAGGGCGTCCCGCAGGCCGGTGCCCAGCAGGGCCCGGGCGTGGCAGCCGCGCTCCAGCAGTTCAAGGAGACCCCCACAGGGCTGCGCTGGACGCAGCAGAACAAGAAGCTCGTGCGTGTCGACCTCGGCATCGGCGGGCAGCCCGTGCTGGCCCGGCAGGGCAGCATGGTGCTCTACCAGGGCAAGGTCGACTTCAGCTACAAGGGCGCCGGATTCGCCGGCCGGATCGTCGGCAACGCGACCGGCCAGGAGATGCAGCTGATGCGCTGCACCGGCCAGGGCCAGGTGTTCCTCGCCGAGAACTCGACGATGCTGCACCCCATCGAGCTCCAGGGCGACGCCGTCTGCGTCTCCGCCGAGAACGTCCTCGCGTTCGACGAGAGCCTCACCTACGAGGTCCGCCGTATCGAGGGGCACGGCATCCCCGGCGGCGCGCTGTTCACGATGCAGTTCCAGGGCACCGGCACGATCGTCGTGAAGACGCACGGCACGCCCGTGGTGCTGCCCGTCACACCCACCACGTTCGCCGACTGCAACGCCGTGGTCGCCTGGTCGGCCGCCGCCCAGGTCGTCGTCTCCAGCCAGGTGCGGATGCGCCGCAACGCCTACCCCGGGGACAGCGGCGAGAGCGTCAACCTCCAGTTCCGGGGAGCGCCCGGCAACTTCATCGTCGTCCAGCCGTACGAGGTCTGAGGGAGCCCGTCATGACACAGCAGCTCGCGGGCCATGCCCCCGCACCCGTCACCGCGCGCATGGAGAACCACGGCAACCACATGCTGAAGGTCGCCATGCAGACCGGGAACGACCTCCTCGCGCGCGTGGGTTCGATGGTCGCCTACGAAGGGTTCGTGCAGTACGAGCCCAACCCGCCGGCCGTGCGCCAGATCGCGAAGGACTGGATGACCGGCGAGGGCGCGCCCCTGGTGAAGTGCTCCGGCGACGGCCTGCTCTACCTCGCCGACTACGGGGCGAACGTCGTCGTCATCAACCTCAACGGCGACGGCATCTCCGTCAACGCCACCAACCTGCTCGCCTTCGACGCCCACCTCACGTGGGGTGTGGAGCGGGTCAAGGGCCTGGCCAAGTTCGCCGGGCAGGGCCTGTGGAACACCAGGATCTCCGGGCAGGGCTGGGTAGCGCTGACCTCCCGGGGCAAGCCCATCGTCGTCGACTGCGGAGGCGGCGAGGACGAGACCTACGTCGACCCCGACGCGCTGGTCGCCTGGTCCCCGAACCTCAAGGTGAAGGGCAAGCGCAGCTTCCGGGCCCAGTCGCTGATCGGCCGCGGCAGCGGCGAGGCCTACCAGATGGCCTTCTCCGGTCAGGGCATCGTCGTCGTCCAGCCCAGCGAGGACAGCACCGACCGCCTCCGGGCACGGGGCTGAGGGGGAGCAACACGCCATGCAGAGCCCGATTTTCGCCTATAACGAGCAGCAGACCCAGGAGCGCTGGAGTCTGCAGAACAAGCAGATGCTGCGCGTCGCCCTGGAGGGCCACGACGACGTCCTGGCCCGCAAGGGCACCATGGTCGCCTACCAGGGCCTCGTAGAGTTCGACGCCGAGTACCAGAGCAATGACCAGGCACGCGCGCGTGCGCACACCGGTGAGGGACTCGACCTGATGCGCTGCCACGGGCAGGGCACGGTCTACCTCGCCAACCTCAAGCAGCACGTCCACGTCATGGACGTGGACCAGGACGGCCTCACCGTCGACAGCAGCTACGTCCTGGCGATGGACTCCTCCCTGCACCACGAGGTCATCGCAGTGGACAGCCTGTACGGCATCGCCGGCTCCGGGAAGTACCAGCTCAACATCACCGGCCGGGGCAAGGTCGCCCTGATGACCTCGGGCATGCCGCTGCTGTTGCAGGTGACACCCGACAAGTACGTCAACTGCGACGCCGACGCGATCGTCGCCTGGTCGACGAGCCTGCGCGTGCAGATGCAGGCCCAGACGCACTCCTCCGGGGTGTGGCGGCGCCGCGGCAGCACCGGTGAGGGCTGGGAGCTGAGCTTCATGGGCACCGGCTACGCGCTCGTCCAGCCCAGTGAGCTGCTGCCGCCGCAGAACGCCCAGATCGGCTCGGGCCTCTCCGCTCAGTACGGCATGGGCCAGCAGGGAGCACGCGGGCAGAACCAGGGCAACGTCTGGAGCTGACGGGCCTGTGACAGATGTAAGGGGCGGCCGTCACAGCGGTCGCCCCTTACCCGTCCATGAGGCTCACAGCCTGGCGCGTGTCGCCTCCAGCAGCCGGACGACGGACTCGTCGGCCAGGTCCGCCACCTCGTCGTACCCGAACCAGCGCACGTCGAGCGACTCGTCGCTGATCTCGTGCGCCGCGTCGGGCGGCGCCACGACCGCGTACTGGACGTCGAAGTGGCAGTGGCACGGCGGCGGGATCGGGTGCCGGTCCAGACGCACCGGGCCGCCCGGCAGCAGGGAGAGTCCCGAGACGCCGGACTCCTCCGACGCCTCACGCAGGGCCGCGGCCGCCAGGGTGGCGTCGCCGGGCTCGCAGTGGCCGCCCATCTGCAACCACATCCGCAGCTTCCGGTGCAGGGTCAGCAGCACCCGGCCGCACCCGGGGTCGATCACCAGGGCGCTCGCCGTGATGTGACCCGCGTGGCAGGCCTTCCACAGGCCGTCCGGGTGCTCCGCCAAGTGGTCGAGATAGGCCTGGCGCAGATCGCCCTGGTCCTCGTACCCCTTCAGCACGAGGACCGCGTCGTCATACAGGCTCACCCGGCGTCGTCACCCTTGTTCTTGTCCTCGTCCTTCTTCTTGAGGTCGGGCTTGTCCGCGGCCTCGCCGAGCATCTTGTCCAGCTCGGAGAAGTCGATCTGCTCGCGGTGCACGAACCCGTCCGGGTCGTCGAGATCGGTGGCCGTCGGCAGCATGTCCGGGTGGTGCCACAGGGCGTCCCGGCCGTCGACACCGCGCGCGTCGGTGAGCGAGGCCCACAGACGGGAGGCGTCGCGCAGGCGGCGCGGGCGCAGCTCCAGACCGATCAGGGTGGCGAACGTCTGCTCGGCCGGGCCGCCCGAGGCGCGGCGGCGGCGCAGCGTCTCGCGCAGGGCGTCGGCGGACGACAGACGGGGCTTCGCGGCGGCGTGGACCACCGCGTCCACCCAGCCCTCCACAAGCGCCAGAGCCGTCTCCAGACGGGCCAGGGCGGCCTTCTGCTCGGGAGTGTCCTCCGGCTGGAACATGCCCTGCTGGAGAGCCTCCTGCAGCTGCTCCGGGTTCTGCGGGTCGAACTGGCCGACCACGTCCTCCAGCTTGGCCGTGTCGACCTTGATGCCGCGGGCGTAGCCGTCGACCGCGCCGAACAGGTGCGAACGCAGCCACGGCACGTGCGCGAAGAGGCGCTGGTGGGCGGCCTCGCGCAGGGCGAGGTACAGCCGCACCTCCTCCTGGGGGACGCTCAGGTCCTTGCCGAAGGTCCCGATGTTCACCGGCAGCAGCGCGGCTTTGCCTGCCGGACCGAGCGGCAGGCCGACGTCGGACGAGCCGACGACCTCGCCCGCGAGCACGCCGACGGCCTGCCCGATCTGCGTGCCGAACATGGCGCCGCCCATCGAGCGCATCATGCCGATCAGCGGGCCGGCCATGGCCTGCATCTCCTCCGGCAGGACGTCACCCATGGCGGTGCCGACACGCTCGGCGACCGGGTCGACGAGCTCCTTCCAGGCGGGCAGGGTCGCCTCGACCCACTCCGCGCGGCTCCAGGCCACCGCAGAGGCGGCGCCGGACGGCAGGGACGTGGCGTCGTCGAGCCAGAGGTCGGCCAGACGGACGGCCTCCTCGACGGCCCTGCGCTCGGCCGGACCCACGCTCGCGTCCTTGGTGCCGTCAGGGGAGCCCTGGGAGACCGTCTGGCGGGCGATCTGCTTGGCCATGTCCCAGTTCACCGGGCCGCCCTCGTAGGAGAGCATCTGGCCCAGCTGCTGGAACGCGGCGCCCAGGTCGGTGGGGTTCAGCGACCCGAACATGGCTGCGAACGGATTGTCCGCACCGGGGCCGCCGGGGCCTCCGCCGAACCCTCCGGCTCCGGGCAGGCCGCCGAAACCGAACGGGTTGGCCGGTCCCTGACCACCACCGCTCTGCTGGTCCTTCTTCTTGCCCTCGTCGCCGTCGTCCGGCTCCTCCGGCGAAGGGCCGAATCCGAATGGGGTGTCACTCACGGGATTCCTCGGCTGGTAGGGCCGCCGGTTCTTTCCGGCGGCACGGCTGCCCGACAACACCACCCAGCGTAGACACCTGGGGCGGATCGGGCCTCGGTGCTTCGCCGACTGACGGCCTGCGGCAGGATGGATGCCACCTGGTACGCACGCATCGCTTTGTGCTCGTACTGAAGACAACCGCTGGAGACGCCCGGTGAGTTCCCCAGATCCGCAGGTTCGCGCAGCGCGAAACCAGTCAACCAGTTCCGCGAGCCCCGCGGCGCGCGGACCCGTCGTCGCGGTGACCGGCGCCGCGTACGGCGTCGGCGCGCTGCTCACGGAGCAGCTCGCGGCATCCGACGAGGTCAAGCAGGTCGTGGCCATCGACGAGCGGCGCGGCGAGTGCGACGCGGCGCAGTGGCACATCCTGGACGTCCGGGATCCCGCCATCGCGGACAAGCTGCGCGGCGCCGACGTGGTGGTGCACCTGGCGCTGGATCTCGACCTGGAGACTGACGCGGCCGCCCGAACGGCCTACAACGTACGGGGGACGCAGACCGTCCTGACGGCGGCCGCGGCGGCCGGAGTGCACCGGGTCGTGCTGTGTACCTCGGCGATGGTCTACGGGGCGCTGCCCGACAACGAGCTGCCGCTCTCCGAGGACGCGGAGCTGCGGGCCACGGCGGAGGCGACGGGTGTCGGCGACCTCCTGGAGATCGAGCGGCTGGCCCGCCGGGCACCCCGGGCGCACCCGGGTCTCAACGTCACCGTGGTACGGCCGTCCGTCCTGGTAGGCGGCACCGACACCGCGCTGACCAGGTACTTCGAGTCTCCCCGGTTGCTCGTCGTCGCCGGGTCACGGCCCGCCTGGCAGTTCTGCCATGTCGATGACCTGTGCACTGCGCTGGAGTACGCCGTCCTGGAGAAGGTCGACGGGGAACTCGCCGTCGGCTGCGAGGGGTGGCTGGAGCAGGAGGAGGTCGAGGAGCTCAGCGGCATCCGGCGGATGGAGCTGCCGTCGGCGGTCGCGCTGGGCGCGGCGGCACGGCTGCACCGCATCGGGCTCACCCCGTCCCCGGCGGGGGACCTGGCGTACACGATGTACCCCTGGGTGGTGAGCGGCAGCCGGCTGCACGACGCCGGGTGGCGGCCGCGGTACACCAACGAGGAGGTGCTGGAGGAGCTCCTCGGGGAGGTCTCCGGCCGGCACACGGTGGCCGGACGCCGGCTGGGCCGCAAGGACGCGACGGCCGCGGGTGCCGCGGGTGCGACAGTGGCGCTGCTGGGCGCGGCAGCGGTGGTACGGCGGGCGCGGAAGGCTCGGCGCCGGATCTGAGAGCCGCCCCTGGAGGAGACGCCGCCCTTGTACTGGAGGAGACGCCGCCCTTGTAGGAGACTCCGAACGTGTACGCGCGCGTGCCGGGCGATAGCTCTATTCCGTGCCGCCGGTCCCGTGCGGCACGATGGAGGCATGGCATCCACGAGCGATCACCCCGGCGAGCAGGCCGCGCAGGACCCGATCAGGCTGATCGGGATTCGGGACACGGCTCTCTCCGTGGACGAGGTGTTCCGGGCCGTCGGGGACGACGCGGCCGGAGGCACCGCGCTCTTCGTGGGGACCGTGCGGAACCACGACGGAGGGGCCGACGTCGCGGAGCTCGGCTATTCGTGCCACCCCAGTGCCGAGGCCGAGATGCGGCGGATCGCCGAGAAGGTCGTCGCCGAGTTCCCGGTACGGGCGCTGGCCGCCGTGCACCGGGTGGGTGACCTGAGCGTCGGGGACCTCGCCGTGGTCGTCGCCGTCTCCTGTCCGCACCGGGGAGAGGCCTTCGAGGCCTGCCGGAAGCTGATCGACGACCTCAAACACGAAGTGCCCATCTGGAAGCACCAGAAGTTCTCCGACGGCACCGAGGAGTGGGTCGGCGCCTGCTGATCACGGGAGCCGTACTCCGGTTGCGTAACCGCACCCCTGGCGTGAGCGTTGTCAATGCGGATGGTTAATCTGCTGATCAGTCAGTTGCGGATGCTCAAAGGGGTTGGAGGTCGGCATGGCGGCGCTCGCCTGGTTGCTGATTCCGCTTGTGGCTGCGATCGGCGCGGGCCTCTGGGGCAGTTGGGCCAACCGGACCCGCAAGGTCCGTGGCGACGGCCCGGAACTCATCGGCTACGCCCGCTTCCGCGAGGCCATGGAGAAGCCCCGGCCGGGTAGCTGACGGCCGAGGAAACAGCAGGTCAAAGGCACTATAAAGCGCAGGGTCGCCCCGTACGGGCGGCCCTGACGGTGCGCTGACAGGACCGTCCCGTACTGTCGAGTCATGCCACGCCGCACCGCGACGATGCTCGCCTCCACCCTGATGCTGATCGCGCTCCTGTGCGCGGGAGTGTTCATCCCCGTGCCGTATGCGGAGATGTCCCCGGGGCCGACGGTGAACACGCTGGGCGATCACGATGGCGAGCCGGTGCTGCAGATCGCGGGACGGAAGACCTATACGACCAGTGGGCATCTGAACATGACCACGGTCCGGGTCACGAGCGCCGACTACCGGATGAACCTGGTCGAGGCCGTCTACGGCTGGCTCGCGCACGACAACAAGGTCGTGCCGCGCGAGACGCTCTATCCGGACGGCAAGACCGAGGAGCAGTCCACCCAGGAGAACGCCGAGGAGTTCAGCCAGTCCCAGGAGAGCGCCAAGGTGGCCGCCCTGAAGGAACTCGACGTTCCGGTGAAGTCGTGGGTGATCGTCTCCACGGTCGTCAAGGGCTCCCCGGCCGAGGGCAAGCTGCACGCCGGGGACGTGATCAAGGCCGTCGACGGTACGGCGGTGAAGGCGCCGGCCGACGTTGCGAAGTTGGTCACCGAGCACAAGCCCGGCCAGGACGTGCGCTTCACGATCGTGCCGGCCAAGGAGCAGGTTGCCGCGGAAAAGGAGAAGCGGACGCCGACCAGGACGGAGAACGTCACCATCACCACGACGACGTCCGACGACACCGGCGAGAAGCGCGCCGTCGTGGGGATTTCCGCGGGGACCGACCACACCTTCCCGTTCACCATCGACATCAAGCTGGCGGACGTCGGTGGGCCGAGCGCCGGGCTGATGTTCGCGCTCGGCATCTACGACAAGCTCACGCCCGGCAGTCTGACCGGCGGCAAGTTCGTGGCAGGCACGGGCACGATCGACGACGCCGGCAAGGTCGGCCCGATCGGCGGCATCGAGATGAAGACCGTGGGCGCGCGGGCCAAGGGCGCGCAGTACTTCCTGACGCCCGCCGACAACTGCGCGGCCGCCGTCAAGGACACCCCCGAGGGCCTTACCCTCATCGAGGTGGACACCATCGAGGACGCCCTCGGCGCCCTCGAGGACCTCCGCAGCGGGGACACCGCGGATCTTCCGACGTGCGGTAAGTAGGCGCCGCGGACCAAGGGCCCGGCAGACCGGGCCACACGGTCCTCCCGGCGCTTAGGGGTCCTTTCACCATGGGCGTCCGATCAGGTCACGTGGTCTGGCGCCTTGCGATGCACGGCACCAGACCACGCGACCCGGACGGGCATAGTGAAAGAACCCCTTACTCCTCGAACGTCGCCGACAGCGCCCCCGCCAGCCCGGGGACGAGGTCGGAGCCGGTCAGGACCTCCGTGGGGGAGTCCTTCTCACGCAGGCGCAGGGCCGAGTCGCGGGTGCCGTCGCGCAGGACCGCGACCGTCATGCGGACCTCCTGCCGCTCCGGGTGGTCCGCCACCCACTTCGTCAGCGCCGCCTCGCTCAGATCCTTCGGAACCTGGGCCTCCGCGGACGGCGGCAGCATCAGGCGCTCCACGGTCAGGGCGCAGCCGGCCACCGCGTCGGGCCAGGCGATGGTGGCGAGGAACTCATCGAGCGGCTTGCCCGTTGGAACTTCGTCCTGCTCGATCGGGGTGAGGCCGGTGGTCTCCGGCTCGTCGCCCAGACCGAGCCGGTCGGCGAGCGAGGGTTGTTCGGCTCGCAGTCGGGCGGTGTCGACGAGGGCGAAGAGGCGGGCCGGCTGGTCCCAGCCGAGGCCGGAGACGTACTCGTCGATCTCGAGCACGGCCCGGGTGAGCGGGTTGGCAGCCATGGGAGTGTTGGACATGGTCACAATCCTGCCTCGTTCCTGGCCGGAATCGGGAACCGAGTAAACGGTGAGTAAGTTGCATAGGTGGGGGCCCACGATCACGGGGGCCACAGAGCGGTCCGTGAAGACGCGGGCCTGACGAATCAACAGCGAACTTTGAGGTGCGCACCTTGGCTTTCCAGATGCCGGACCGCGGCGGAGGCCCGACGGGGCCGCGGATCAGAGTGGGCCGCCCGTCCCGGCGTGTCCGGACCCTGCTCATGACGCTGGGCGTCCTGGCCGTTCTCGGCATGACGTTCACCATGTTCGCGGGCTTTTGGACGGACTGGCTCTGGTACCGGTCGGTGAAGTACTCCTCCGTCTTCACCACCACCCTGTGGACCAAGATCGGGCTCTTCTTCGTCTTCGGTCTGCTCATGGCTCTCGCCGTCGGCTTCAACATCTGGCTGGCGCATCGGATGCGGCCGCCGCTGAGCGCCATGTCGATGGAGCAGCAGAACCTCGACCGATACAGGATGGGCATCGCGCCCTACAAGAAGTGGCTGCTGCTCGGGATCACCGCCCTGGTGGGCCTGATCGCCGGCGCCTCGGCCTCCGGCCAGTGGCGCACGTGGCTGATGTGGGTCAACGGCGTGCCCTTCGGCCAGAAGGACCCCCAGTTCAACCTGGACGTCTCCTTCTACGCCTTCGACCTGCCCTGGTACCGGTTCCTGCTCGGCTTCGGCTTCGCCGCCGCGATCCTGTCCGTGATCGCCGCCGCGCTCACCCACTACCTGTACGGCGGGCTGCGCGTCACCAGCCCCGGCGCCCGCGCCACGGCGGCGGCCACCGGGCATCTGTCGGTGCTCATCGGCATCTTCGTCGCCCTGAAGGCGGTCGCCTACTGGCTCGACCGGTACGGACTCGCGGTGAAGTCCAGCGACTTCCGGGCGACCGACAACTGGACGGGCCTGAGGTACGTCGACGCCAACGCCTATCTGCCGGCCAAGACGATCCTGTTCTGCATCGCCGTCATCTGCGCGCTGCTGTTCTTCGCCACCCTGTGGCGGCGGACCTGGCAGCTGCCCGTGATCGGCTTCGGCCTGATGGTGCTCTCCGCGATCCTCATCGGCGGCCTGTACCCGGCGATCGTGCAGAAGTTCCAGGTCCAGCCGAACGAGCAGGCCAAGGAGGCGCCGTACGTCGAGAAGAACCTCGAGGCGACGCGCAAGGCCTACGGCATCGACGGCACCCAGGTCACGGACTACTCGGGCACGAGGAAGACCGAGGACAAGACCCAGCTCCGCGACGACGTCGATTCCACGGCGAGCATCCGGATCATGGACCCGAACATCGTCTCGCCGACGTTCCAGCAGCTCCAGCAGATCAGGAACTACTACGCGTTCCCGGACAACCTGGACGTCGATCGCTACACCAAGGACGGCAAGGACCAGGACACGGTCATCGGCCTGCGTGAGATCAACCTCGCGGGCATCCCGAAGAAGAACTGGATCAACAACCACTTCCGTTACACCCACGGCTACGGAGTGGTCGCCGCCGAGGGCACCAGCGCCGACGCGCAGGGACGCCCGGTCTTCACGGAGTCCGACCTGCCCTCCAAGGGCACCCTCGGCACGTACGAGCAGCGCGTCTACTACGGCGAGAAGACCAACACGTATTCGATCGTCGGCGGTCCCCAGAAGGAGATCGACTACTCCGACGACAACGGCGAGAAGACCACCAGCTACAAGGGTGACAGCGGGGTCAACCTCTCCAGCCCGGTCAACCGGGCCGCGTACGCGGCGGCGCTCGGCGAGCCGCAGATCCTGTACTCGGGTGCCATCGGCGAGGGTTCGCGGATCCTGTACAACCGCACGCCCAAGGAGCGCGTCGAAGCGGTCGCCCCCTGGCTGACCATCGACGGCGACGCCTACCCGGCGGTCGTGGACGGCCGTATCCAGTGGATCGTCGACGCGTATACGACGACGAACGGATACCCGTACGCCTCGCGTACGACCCTCGGTGACACCACGGCCGACTCGCTGACCGCCGCCAACAACAACCGCGCGGTGGTGGCCCAGCAGAACCAGGTCAACTACATCCGCAACTCGGTGAAGGCGACCGTTGACGCCTACTCCGGCGAGGTCAAGCTCTTCCAGTGGGACACCAAGGATCCGGTCCTGAAGACCTGGATGAAGGCTTTCCCGGACACGGTGGAGCCCAAGAGCGAGATCTCCAAGTCGCTGATGGACCATCTGCGCTACCCCCAGGACCTGTTCAAGGTCCAGCGGGAGCTGCTCACGCGCTACCACGTGAAGGACGCGACGACGTTCCTCAGCGGCAGTGAGGTGTGGCAGGTGCCGGACGACCCGACGAACCAGTCGGGCAACGCGGTGCCGCCGTACTACCTGAGCATGAGAATGCCCGACCAGGAGGCCCAGGCGTTCTCGCTGACGACGACCTTCACGCCCAACGGCCGGGACAACCTCAGCGCGTTCATGGCGGTCGACGCCGAGGCGGGCACCGATGACTACGGCAAGATCAGAATCCTGAAACTGCCGACGAACACGACGGTCAACGGACCCAAGCAGGTCCAGAGCCAGTTCAACTCGCAAGAGGAGATCGCCGAGTCCATCAGGCTTCTGAGAGGCGGCGACTCCGAAGTCGAGTACGGCAACCTGCTGACGGTGCCGCTCGACGGCGGACTGCTCTACGTGGAGCCGGTCTACGTTCGCGGTGGTGGACTGAAGTATCCGCTGCTGCGGAAGGTGCTGGTCACCTACGGAGGCCAGACCGCCTTCGAGGACACCCTCGACGAGGCCCTCAACAAGGTCTTCGGAACGGAGGAGCAGGCTCCGGAGCCACCGGACGAGGGTGACACCACGACGCCACCGCCGACGTCCGACAACCCGACGGTCCAAGAGGCCCTGGAGGATGCCCAGAAGGCGTTCGACGCGGGCCAGGAGGCCCTGAAGGAGAACGACTGGGAGGCGTACGGCCGGGCGCAGAAGGACCTCGAGGACGCCCTGCGGCGGGCCGAGGACGCGCAGGCCGAGGCGGGCGGGGGCGCCGGGGGCGGCGAGAGCAAGCCCAGTGCCGCCCCGAGCGGCAGTCCGAGTCCGAAGCCGAGCAGTTAGGCCCTGGCCTGGTGAAATGCTCACCCCGCGCCGTGATACGGTTGTGAACACAACGGCGCGGGGTGGAGCAGCTCGGTAGCTCGCTGGGCTCATAACCCAGAGGTCGCAGGTTCAAATCCTGTCCCCGCTACTGCAGTCGCGACGTCCGAGTGACCAAGCGGCAACGAAGGCCCGGATTCCACAGAGGAATCCGGGCCTTCGTGATGTGTGAACGCATGTGCTGGCGCTGGCTGTGGCCGTGCCGCCGGGGGGAGTTGAGCAATCTGTGTTTGACTTGTCTCTCTGTGGGCATGTCGACAAAACGCTGTAGTGACCTCACTGGCTGCGGTATACCAGGTGTACCCAGGTTGCAGGTGGTGCGACGATGGACGTTATGGGGGACAAGGCAACTCTGTTCGAGACAGGGCGTTTTGTGCAGACTTCCAGCCGGGAGGACACCGACACCCCGGACGAGGCCGGGGAACTCGCCGACGAGGCCGCCGAAGAGCTGCGTCAGCGGCTCGCCGCGGAGGCCGGCGACGTCGAGGCGATGAGTGTCCTCGGGGCCATGCTGCTGCGCCGTGGTGATCTCGACGGTGCCGAAGCCCATCTCCGTGCCGCCACCGCCGCGGGCGACCGGGCCGCCGCCAACAACCTCGGAGTGCTGCTCCATCAGCGCGGATACGCCGACGAGGCCGCCGGGTGGTGGCGGATCGCCGCCGTCGCCGGATCCGCGGCGGCCGCGCACGCGCTCGGCCGGCACCACCGCGAGCGTGGTGACGAACCCGCCGCCGAGTACTGGCTGCGCCAGTCCGCCGAACAGGGCCACACGCTGGGCGCGTACGCGCTCGCCGACCTGCTGGAGCACCGCGGTGAGGCCATGGCCGAGCAGTGGATGCGGGCCGCGGCCGAGCGCGGGCACCGGGAGGCCGCGTACCGCCTGGCACGGGTACTGGACCGCAAGGCGGCGGGGGAGACCGACGGTGACGACGGTGTCCAGGTGTCCGACGAGGCCGAGCAGTGGTACCGGCAGGCCGCGGCGCGCGGCCACCGGCGTGCCGCGCTGCACCTCGGGACCATCCTGGAGCGGCGCGGCGAGCTCAAGGAGGCCGGACGCTGGTACCTGACGTCCGCCAAGGACGGCGAGGCGCGGGCCGCCTGTGCGCTCGGCTTCCTCCTGCGCGACGCGGGCGACACCGAGAATGCCGCCGTGTGGTGGCTCCGGGCTGCCCAGGACGGTGACGGCAACGCGGCGAACGCGCTGGGCGCGCTGCACGCCGAGCGGGGCGAGACCCAGACCGCCGAGCGGTGGTACCGGGCCGCGATGGACGCGGGCGACGTGAACGGCGCGTACAACCTCGGGCTGCTCTGCGCCGAGCAGGGGCGCACCCCGCAGGCCGAGCAGTGGTACCGGCGCGCGGCCTACGCAGGGCACCGGGAGGCCGCGAACGCGCTGGCGATCCTGTTGCTGCAGGGCGGGGACGAGACCGGCGCGGAGCCGTGGTTCTCCAAGGCCGCGGAGGCCGGGAGCGTGGACGCCGCGTTCAACCTGGGCATCCTGAACGCCGGGCGGGGCGAGGAGAAGGCCGCCCTCGGCTGGTACGAGCGTGCCGCGGCCGCCGGGCACACCGAGGCGGCGCTGCAGGTCGGCATGGCGCGGCTGCGGGAGGGCGACGAGCAGGAAGCCGAGCGGCATCTGCGGTGTGCGGCCGGGGGCGGCAGCGCGGAGGCCGCGTACCGGCTGGCGACCGTGCTTGACGCGCGGCGGCCGCCGGAGCCGGCGCATGAGCTCGGGG
The DNA here is from genome assembly GCF_055578235.1 of Streptomyces sp. NPDC033136. Classification (NCBI taxonomy): domain Bacteria; kingdom Bacillati; phylum Actinomycetota; class Actinomycetes; order Kitasatosporales; family Streptomycetaceae; genus Streptomyces; species Streptomyces sp. NPDC033136. The sequence continues at coordinate 110,323 of NZ_JBVIPD010000013.1, read as the reverse complement.
AGCCGGTGCACCGGCGGAGCGAGTGCGAGGAGTGGTACGAGCGGGCGGCCTCGCAGGGGCATCGGCGGGCGCAGGTCCGGGTGGGCATGCTGGCCGCGGCCCGGGGCGATGTCGTCGAGGCGGCCCGGTGGTACCGGGAGGCGGCCGAGGCCGGGTCCCGCAACGGGGCGTTCAATCTCGGGCTGCTATTGGCCCGGGAGGGGAGTGAGCCCGAGGCGGCGGTCTGGTGGACGCGGGCGGCCGACGCCGGGCACGGGCGGGCGGCGTTGCGGCTGGCCCTCGTCTATGCGCGTCAAGGGGAGCTGGCGGAAGGACAGCGGTGGGCTGACCGGGCGGTGTCGCTCGGGCCGGCGTCAGTGGCGGAGAGGGCGGCCCGGCTGCGGGACGCGCTGCGGCAGGAACTGTCGGCCTGAGGCGCGGCCGGTCTGTGAGGTGCTCGGCGGGGGTGCTGAGGCCGGCTGGGTCCTCAGCCGGCGCGGTGGGTTGCCGTTGCGTCTACCGGTGGCGTACCAGCGGCGCGGTGCCCGCAGCCATCGGGACCGGCGGCCGGCGGCTGAGCAGGAGGCGGGCGGTCACCGCCCGGCGGGCCGGTGGCGGCGCGGCCGAGCGGGTCGGCGGCGCGAAGGCGAGCTGGACTGGCGGCGCGGAGCCGGGCGGGGTCGGCGGCGCGGAGCCGAGTGGGCGGCGGCAGTCCGCAAGGGGACAGGGGCCCGCAGGCGTGGCTCGGCGTTAAGCGATTTGCATCTGTCCTCGTCAGTGACGTAACGTTGCATCCAACGGCGCGGGGTGGAGCAGCTCGGTAGCTCGCTGGGCTCATAACCCAGAGGTCGCAGGTTCAAATCCTGTCCCCGCTACTGAAGGCCGAGGGTCGGAATCCGAAAGGGTTCCGACCCTCGGTGTTTGCGTGGAAGCACAAAGTCGCGTGGGAAGCAGACAGCCCCGGCACCCATCGGTGCCGGGGCTGTCGTGCGGGAAGGCTAGGCCGCCGCGCAGTTCGGGCAGACGCCGCGGTACGTCACCTCGACGTCGGAGACCATGAAACCGAAGCGCTCCGAGTCGGGGAGATCCGCCAGGGGGTTGCCGACCGGGTGGACGTCGCGGATCGCTCCGCACTGGGCGCAGACCAGGTGGTGGTGCGGCCGGTGGGCGTTCGGGTCGTACCGCTTGGCGCGCTGGTCGGTGGAGACCTCCAGCACCTCGCCGAGGGTCACGAGTTCACCGAGTGTGTTGTAGACGGTCGCCCGGGAGATCTCGGGCAGCTTGGTGACAGCCCGGGCGTGGACCTCGTCGGCCGTCAGATGGACGTGTTCGCCGTCGAGGACCTCGGCCACGACGCGCCGCTGCGCGGTCATCCGCCATCCGCGTCCGCGCAGCCGTTCCAGAAGGTCACTCATAGCCATCAGCCTAACAGCAAAGACGACCAGGTCCCGAACAGGTGTGAGTTTAGGGTCCCAATTGTTTTAGACAAAGTCTATTGTAGGATCGAGAACGGCTTTGACCGAGGGACAGGATCGGTCAGGGATGGTGCAAGCCGGCCCACCAGCGCGACCCGCGCGAGGCAATCGAGCGCGGCGCGTGCCCGACCTGGACCGTCGGCGTGCAGATCATGCCGGTGGCCGAGGCGGCGACGTACGGGTTCAACCCGTTCGACCTGACCAAGCTCTGGCCGCACGCGGAATGCCCGGTGGTGGAGATCGGCAAGCTGGAGCTCAACCGCAACCCGGAGAACATCTTCGCCGAGGTCGAGCAGTCGATCTTCGGCCCCGCCCACTTCGTGCCGGGCATCGGCCCGTCCCCGGACAAGATGCTCCAGGGCCGGCTCTTCGTCTACGGCGACGCCCACCGCTACCGCGTCGGCATCAACGCCGACCAACCTGCCGGTGAACCGCCCGCACGCCACCGTGGCGCGCACCAACTCCCGTGACGGGTACCTCTACGACGGCCGCCACAGGGGCGCGAAGAACTACGAGCCGAACAGCTTCGGCGGCCCGTTCCAGACGGACCGTCCGCTGTGGTCCGCCACGGCCGTGAGCGGCGCGACGGGCAAACCACCCGGCTCCGGCGCACGCCGAGGATGACGGCTTCGTGCAGGCGGGCAACCTCTACCGGCTCATGCCGGAAGGCGAGAGGGAGCGCCTGATCGCCAACCTGGAGGCTTCATCGCCAAGGTCTCGCGCGACGACATCGTCGAGCGGGCGATCGACAACTTCCGTCAGGCTGACGGAGACTACGGCAAGCGGCTGGAGGCCGCGGTCCAGGCCCTGCGCGGCTGAACTCCAGCACTGGACCGCTTGCGGTAGTGGACGGGCCGGGTCCCCTTCGGGGGGCCCGGCCCGGCCGTGCTGTTATGCCGGAACCTGCTGTCGTGCGGGAGTCCAGCAGCGAATGATGTCGCGGACCGAGACGATGCCGACGGGTTCGCCGCCGTCCAGCACGATGAGGTGCCGGAAACCGCCGTGTGTCATGGCGCCGGCCGCTTCCTCCAGGGTCCAGACCGGAGCGGCGAAGACGACGTCGGTGGTGGTGTGGGCGTGGGCGCGTTCCGTGTCCGGGTCCTGGCCCAGACCCACGGAGTTGAGGATGTCGCGTTCGGTGAGGATGCCGATGCCGCCGGCGTCGGGGTCGTGGACGACGGCCGCCCCCACCCGGCGCGCGGACATCAGCGCGGCGGCCTGGCGCAGGGTGTGGGTCGGCCCGATGGTGAGGACGACGGTGCTCATGGCGTCACGGACGAGCATGGATGGAGCCACCTCCTGGGAGTGTCCCCGCCGTTTGTTCAGCGCTTCACAAGTTCACAAGCGGGGGGACTCTCAGAGTGGCAGGCAAAGGGAGGGTCAACAAGGGGGCGCTCGGTAACAACGGGGGGCTCAGTAGCGCTGGTTGAGGTACCCGAGCAGTTCGTCGTGGAGCAGGCCGTTCGACGCGGCCGCGTTGCCGCCGTGCGGGCCCGGGCGGGCGTCGAGCCCCGTGAACGTGCCGCCGGCCTCGGTGACGATGATCGCGTTGGCGGCCATGTCCCACAGGGACAGCTCCGGCTCGGCGCACATGTCGACCGAGCCCTCCGCGACCATCATGTACGGCCAGAAGTCGCCGTACGCGCGCGTGCGCCACACCTCGCGGGTGAGGTCCAGGAAGCCGTCGAGGCGGCCATGCTCCTCCCAGCCGCTGAGCGAGGAGTACGCGAAGGAGGCGTCGGAGAGCTCGGAGACCCGCGAGACCTGCAGGCGGGAGGCCTTGGTGAGGCTGCGGCCGGAGAAGGCGCCGTGACCCTTCGCGGCCCACCAGCGGCGACCGAGGGCGGGAGCGGAGACGACGCCGACGACGGGCTGGAAGCCGCCCTCGCCCGCTTCCATGAGGGAGATGAGGGTGGCCCAGACGGGGACGCCGCGTACGTAGTTCTTGGTGCCGTCGATCGGGTCGATCACCCAGCGGCGGGGGCCGGTGCCCTCGACGCCGTACTCCTCGCCGAGGATCGCGTCCCTCGGGCGGGCGCGCTGGAGCTGGCCGCGGATGAGTTCCTCTGCGGCCTTGTCCGCTTCGCTCACCGGGGTCATGTCCGGTTTGGTCTCGACCTTGAGGTCGAGGGCCTTGAACCGGTCCGTCGTCGCGGCGTCGGCGGCGTCGGCGAGGACATGGGCGAGACGAAGGTCGTCGAGGTAGTCGGGCATGTGACGAACCTATCTGCCGAGGTGGGGGTGGGGCTACCGGGGGTTTGTGAGGGCGGGGGAGTGGTCGGGTGACGTGCTTGAGGGGCAGTCGGCGCCGGGGGGCGGGTGAGTGCGGCTGGGTACAGCCATGGGAAGGGGCCGGGGCAAGGCCCGTGGGGAGGGGGCTCGGAGGGGGCCCGGACAAGGGTGTGGGAAGCGGGAACGGCCCGCGCTGCACGGCTGAAACACGCCCCCGCGTGCGTTCGCGCACCCTTGACAGTGGTTCCACGCGCGTCAAACCTGGGCGCAGAGCCGCTCGCCCCAAGGGGAGGCGATGATGCCTGCAGCGCGGGAATCTCTACTGGACGCCGCCTATACGGCGCTGGCGCGCCGGCCGTGGTCCGCTGTGCGGATGGTGGACGTGGCCGCGGCGGCCGGAGTGTCCCGGCAGACGCTCTACAACGAGTTCGGGAGCAAGGACGGCCTCGCCCGGGCCCTCGTGAGGAGAGAGGCCGACGGGTTTCTCGCCGGCGTCGACCGGGCCCTCGCCGGGCACAGCGACCTCCGCGACCGGCTCACCGCCACCGCGGAGTGGACCACCGCCGCAGCTCGCGACAACTCCCTGGTCCGCGCCCTGCTCACCGGCTGCTGGAGCGAACGCCTGCCCTCACCGGCCTTGGCGGCCGTGCCCTCCACCTCCGCCGTACCGGCCCAGCGCCGAGCCGACGGACCCCTGCCCTCACCCGGCGACTTCGTCGCCCTCGTCCGGGACCGGGCGGTCACCGTGCTGGCCGGCCCCGGCACACCCAGGTCCGACAGCGCCGACCTGGCCCGCTCCTGTGAACTCGCCGTCCGCCTCGCCCTGTCCTGCGTGGCCGCGCCCCCCGGCGAGGGCGGCGTCGCCGACCTGGTCCGCGGCGCCCTGCACCGGCAACCCCGCTGACAGGGCGTCAGTGCGCCGACCCCGACAACTGCAGCCCGATGACACCGATGATGACGAGGCTGATCGACACGATCTTCAGCGTCGACACCAGGTCGCCGAGGAACACCATCCCGTAGATCGCCGTCCCCGCCGCTCCGATGCCCGTCCACACCGCGTACGCCGGACCCACGTCGAGTCTCCGCAGCGCCAGGGTCAGCAGCCCGAAACTGCCGAGGGCGAAGACGCAGAACGCGATGGTCGGCCAGAGCCGGGTGAAGCCGTGCGACAGCTTCAAAGACACGGCGAAGCCGGTCTCCAGCAACCCGGCCACGACGACCAGCAGCCACGCCATGAGGTGTCCTCCCCGTGTCTCACGTCCAGTGACCGCTAGCCAGGTCCGTCAAGCCTGGGTCGGACTTGCGGCCGGCTCGGTGCGAGTATGGACTTACCGTCCGCCCGCCAGGACAAACAACGCGGAGGTCAGTCGCCCTCCGTCCGCTCCCGCGTGGCCAGCATCCGCCGCAGCGAATACAGCCGCGCCGGATCCGCGTGCCCCGCCGCGACCCACGCGTCCAGCGCGCAGTCCTGCTCGTCGTGACTGCACGCGCGCGGGCAGCCCGCCGTGCCCGGCTCCAGATCGGGGAAGGCGTGGATGACCTGGGACGGGTCCACGTGGTGCAGCCCGAAGGACCGCACACCCGGCGTGTCGACGACCCAGCCGTCGCTGCCCGCCAGCGGCAGCGCCAGCGCCGAGGTGGTGGTGTGCCGGCCGCGGCCCGTCACCGCGTTCACGTGCCCCGTCGTCCGTCGTTGCTCCTCCGGGACGAGCGCGTTGACCAGGGTCGTCTTGCCGACACCGGAGTGGCCGACGAACGCGGTGATCTTGCCGTCGAGCTGCTCGCGCACGCGGGCGACGGCGGAGCCGTTCTGCAGTTCTTCGCGGCTGGTGACGACGTAGGGGATGTCGAGGTGGCCGTACAGCTCCAGCAGCTTGTCGGGCGGGGCGAGGTCCGACTTGGTCAGGACCAGTAGCGGAGCCAGGCCGCCGGCGTAGGCCGCGACCAGGCAGCGGTCGATCAGGCGGGGGCGGGGCTCCGGGTCGGACAGGGCGGTGACCACCGCCAGCTGGTCGGCGTTGGCCACGACCACGCGCTCGTACGGATCGTCGTCGTCCGCCGTGCGGCGCAGGACCGAGGTCCGCTCCTCGATGCGGACGATCCGTGCGAGAGTATCCTTCTTTCCCGACATGTCACCCACGAGGGCCACGCGATCGCCGACCACGGCGGCTTTGCGGCCCAACTCGCGGGCCTTCATCGCCAGGACCACACGGTCCCCGACGAGGCAGGTGAGGCGGCCCCGGTCGACGGTGAGGACCAGGCCCTCGGCGGCGTCCTCGTGCTTGGGCCGGATGTTCGTCCGGGGCCGGGTGTTCCGGCGGCCCGGGCGGGTGCGGATGTCGTCCTCGTCGGTGTGCTTGCCGTAGCGGCGCATGACCAGATCCCCGCGTCCTACGCCCCGAGCATCCCGGTCCACAGGTCGGGGAAGCCGGGCAGTGTCTTGGCCGTCGTCGCCACGTTCTCGATCTGCACGCCCTCGACCGCGAGGCCGATGATCGCGCCGGCCGTGGCCATGCGGTGGTCGTCGTAGGTGTGGAAGATCCCGCCGTGCAGCCGGCGCGGGCGGATGTGCAGTCCGTCGGCGGTCTCGGTCACGTCACCGCCGAGCTCGTTGATCTCCTTGGTCAGCGCCGCCAGCCGGTCCGTCTCGTGCAGGCGCAGGTGAGCCACGCCGCGCAGGGTCGACGGGGAGTCCGCGAGGGCCGCGACGGCCGCGATGCCCGGCGTCAGCTCGCCGACCTCGCTCAGGTCGACATCGATGCCGTGGACCGAGCCGGAGCCGGTGAATGCGAGCCCGTACTCGGTCAGTTCGCAGGAGCCGCCCATCTCGGTGAAGATCTCGCGCAACCGGTCACCGGGCTGGGTGGTGCGGGCCGGCCAGTCCGGGATGACGACCCTGCCGCCGGTCACCAGCGCCGCGGCCAGGAACGGCTGCGCGTTGGACAGGTCCGGCTCGATGACCAGGTCCCGGCCGAGCAGGGCGCCCGGCGTGACCCGCCAGACGTTGGGCTCGCCGCCCGACTCGGGCGTGTCCACCTGGGCGCCGACCGCGCGCAGCATGTCGACGGTCATGCGGATGTGCGGCATGGAGGGCAGGGAGGCGCCGGTGTGCCGGACCTCGACGCCCTGGTTGAAGCGCGGCCCGGACAGCAGCAGAGCGCTCACGAACTGCGATGAGGAGGACGCGTCGATCGCGACCGGGCCGCCGTCCAGGGCACCACCGCCGTGCACGGTGATCGGCAGCGCGCCGCGGCCGTCGTCGTCGATCCGGGCGCCCAGCTGGCGCAGCGCGTCGATGACGCCGGTCAGCGGACGCTCGTAGGAACGGGGGTCGCCGTCGAACCGGACGGGCCCGTCGGCGAGCGCGGCGACCGGCGGCAGGAACCGCATCACCGTGCCGGCGTTGCCGACGTCGACCGTGGCCGGGCCGCGCAGGGCCGTGGGGAGCACGCGCCAGGCCTCGCCGGTGCCGTCGGGGCCGACGCCCTCCTCGATCTCGATGCCCATCGCGCGCAGCGCGCCGGCCATCAGCAGGGTGTCGCGGGAGCGCAGCGGGCGGCGCAGCCAGCCGGGCTCGGAGGCGAGGGAGGCGAGGACCAGGGCGCGGTTGGTGACCGACTTGGACCCGGGCACGTGGACCGTCGCGTCGACGGCTCCGCTCGCGTGCGGTGCGGGCCAGAGGGCGGTGTCTGCGGTGTTCGGGGCCATGGCTTCACTTTATAAGGAGCCAGGGGGGCAGGTAGTTCTCCGGGCGCGGCACCGCCCGGGGCGTGCGCGATGTTCCCCGCGCCCGTCGGTTCGGCCGGTCACAGGTCCAGCAGCCAGCGCCCGCCGCCGAGCAGCGAGCACAGTGACACCGCGTGGAACAGGAAGAACCACAGCCCCGCCGGTACGTGCGTCAGCCGGGACAACTGGTCCGCGTCCGAGTCGCCGGCCCCGCCGCGTGCCCGCTTCGCCTGGAGTTCGAACGCCGGGCGGACCCCGCCGACCAGTAGGAACCACACCACCGAGTACGCGAACGCGGCCTGGACCTGAGGGCCGGCCAGCCAGGACACCAGAACGAACAGTCCGCCGGTGACGATCATGGTCAGGGCGCCGTACGCGTTGCGGATCATCACGAGCATGGCGAGCAGCAGGGCCGTGGCCAGCCACAGCAGCAGCGTGATGCGGCCGGCGCCCAGCAGGGCCGCACCGCCCAGTCCCAGCAGGGGCGGGGCGGTGTAGCCGGCGGCGGCCGTGAGGATCATGCCGATGCCGTGCGGCTTTCCGCGGCTCACGGTCAGGCCGCTGGTGTCCGAGTGCAGCCGTATGCCCGTGAGGGTGCGGCCGGTGAGCAGGGCCACGAGCCCGTGGCCGCCCTCGTGCGCGATGGTGATGGCGTTGCGGGAGATGCGCCACAGACCGTGCGGGGTCACCACGGCGAGCGCGGCGGCCAGGGTCGCGATCACCACCCACAGGTCGGGGTCGGGCTGGGTGCCGGAGACCTCGTCCCAGAGGGAGGCGAGCGAGGCGATTGCGGTGCTGTCCATGTAAGGCGTTGGCTCCCTGTGGTCGGATGGAATCTGGCAGTGTGGCACGTATGTGCGGAAGGTATGCGGCGAGTCGTAGGCCCGAGGATCTCGCAGGAATCTTTGAGATCGAGAAGTGGGAGCCCGAGGAGACCCTCGGGTCCGACTACAACGTGGCACCCACCAAGGAGGTCTACGCCGTCTTGGACCGCCCCCTGAAAGACGCGGAGGACCCGCGGCCGGTTCGGCAGCTGCGCACGCTGAAGTGGGGGCTCGTCCCGTCCTGGTCGAAGACCCCCGAGGGCGGCGCCCGGATGATCAACGCCCGCGCGGAGACCGTCCACGAGAAGCCGTCCTACCGCCGCGCCTTCACCTCGCGGCGCTGCATTCTGCCCGCCGACGGCTACTACGAGTGGGTCACCGGCACGCAGGAGCGCGAGCTGGAGGTCGAGGGGAAGAAGAAGCGGCCCCGCAAGCAGCCGTACTTCGTGACTCCGGCGGACGGGTCGGTCTTCGCGATGGCCGGGCTTTACGAGTTCTGGCGGGACAGGACGCTGCCGGACGACCACCCGGGGGCCTGGTGGGTGACCTGCTCGGTCATCACCACGGAGGCCGAGCAGAGCCCGCTCGCGGTGGCCCCGGCCGACGGGCCGAGGGCGCTGGCCGACATCCACCCCCGGATGCCGCTGATGCTGACGCCCGACCGCTGGGACGCCTGGCTGGACCCGTCCCGCACGAACGCCGACGAACTGCGCGAACTGCTCGCGCCGCCGCCCGCCGGGCTGATGCGCGCCTACCCCGTCACCACGGCCGTCAGCAACGTCCGCAACAACGGGCCGGAGCTGCTGAAGGAGCTGGAAGGGCCCGAAGAGGGCACACTCTTCTGACGTGACGAATGCGACGAACATGATGAATGTGGCGAACGCGAGAAGATGACGAACGTGATGAAGGGGTCCGACGCGACCACCGAGACGGTCGAGACCGAGGCCGGAACCGCCCGCATCACCTGGCACCGGGCGAGGAAGGCCCGGCTCGTGCTCGCCGTCAGCCATGGCGCCGGCGGCGGCATCGAGGCCCGCGACCTGCAGGCCCTGGCCGTCGTCCTGCCCGCCCACGGCGTGACCGTGGCCCTGGTGGAGCAGCCCTGGCGGGTGGCGGGGAAGAAGCTGGCGCCCGCGCCCAGGACGCTGGACGCCGGCTGGCGCGGCATCTGGCCCGCGCTGGCGCAGCCCGGACTGCCGGTGGTCCCGGGCGGGCGCAGCGCGGGGGCCCGGGTGGCCTGCCGCACCGCCACCGAGTTGGGGGCGCACGCCGTGCTCGCCCTCAGCTTCCCGCTCCACCCGCCCGGCAAGCCGGAGAAGTCCCGCGCCGCCGAGCTGCTGGGCTCCGGTGTGCCCACCCTGGTCGTGCAGGGCGGGAACGACCCGTTCGGGAAGCCGGAGGAGTTCCCCGAGGGCGCGTACCGGCTCGTGGAGGTTCCGTACGGGGATCACGGGTTCGCCGTGCCCAAGCGTGCGGAGATCTCGCAGGAGGAGGCCGTGGCGGTCATCACGGACGCGGTCGTGGAGTGGACCGGGTCACTCGGGTAAAGCTTCGGGAATGCCGGGGCGGCGAGCTCTGTTGTGCGGGACGTACGTGCTGGAGACCAGCGCCGATGTCGTAGGAGAGGAAGTCCGCCGCATGGGTTCGACCGCCTGCCCGCCCGCCTCCCACCACCAACTCGTGGACGGGCTGCGCCCGGCAGAGTCCGATTCGAGCCGCAGCAGCCGTGCCGACCTGGACTGGACGGTGCTGCACGCGGCCAAGACCACCTCTATTCGGGCGGCGGGCGGACCGGATCGTCGTCTATCCTCCGATTCGGGTGAGACCGGTCTCGGTCTCACGAGAACGCTGGAGGAGGTGGGTCCGGTCACAGGGACCGACGCAGGGACCGAACACGGCCAGGCGGAGCAGCCCGAGGGCCAGGGCGGCACGGGCGCGGAGACGGCCGCGGAGCGCAGCGCGCGCTTCGAGCGGGACGCGCTCGAGTTCCTCGACCAGATGTACTCGGCCGCGCTGCGCATGACGCGCAACCCGGCCGACGCCGAGGACCTGGTGCAGGAGACGTATGCCAAGGCGTACGCGTCCTTCCACCAGTTCCGCGAGGGCACCAACCTCAAGGCATGGCTGTACCGGATCCTCACCAACACCTTCATCAACTCGTACCGCAAGAAGCAGCGGGAACCGCAGCGCTCCGCGGCCGAGGAGATCGAGGACTGGCAGCTCGCCCGCGCCGAGTCGCACATGTCGACGGGCTTGCGCTCCGCGGAGTCGCAGGCGCTCGACCACCTGCCCGACTCGGACGTGAAGGAAGCGCTCCAGGCGATCCCCGAGGAGTTCCGCATCGCCGTCTACCTGGCGGATGTCGAGGGCTTTGCCTACAAGGAGATCGCCGACATCATGGGGACACCCATCGGTACGGTGATGTCCCGGCTGCACCGGGGCCGCCGTCAGCTGCGCGGCATGCTGGAGGACTACGCCCGTGACCGCGGGATGGTCCCGGCCGGCGCCGGAGAGTCGAACGAAGCGAAAGGCTCGGGGTCATGAGCTGCGGAGAGCCGCACGAGACGGATTGCAGCGAAATCCTCGATCATCTCTACGAGTTCCTCGACCGTGAGATGCCGGACTCGGACTGCGTCAAGTTCGAGCACCACTTCGAGGAATGCTCGCCCTGCCTGGAGAAGTACGGGCTGGAGCAGGCCGTGAAGAAGCTGGTCAAGCGGTGCTGCGGGCATGATGACGTGCCGGGTGACCTGCGCGACAAGGTCATGGGGCGGATCGAGCTGATCCGCTCCGGCCAGGCGGTTCCCGAGCAGGACGTCACGGCCTCGTCGGCCACGCCGCAGGAGTCCTGACACTCCTGCGCTTTTCAACTACCCCGCTCTCCTCAGGGGTAGTCACTCTCGAACGCATCACTCGAACGTGCTAATCCGCGGGTCATCCGCCCGCGGAGACCCCTTCCGCCCCCCTAGGCTCCGGCTGACGGACATGGCCGGGGAGGGGCTCATGACAGCGGTACCGGCGCGGGCACGTGTGTATGTCGTCTGTGTCGCCGTCGCCGCCCTGCTCTGCCTGCTGCCGCTGCCGGGCCTGCGCACGCCCTGGTGGGCGGTCGCGCTGCTCGCCGCGCTGTACGCCGGCTGCGAGTGCGTCGCCCGGTCCCGGTTCGTCGGGGTCTCCCATCCGGCCGGGACCTTCTACCCCGTGCTGCTCGCCGGTGCCTTCCTGCTGCCGCCGCCCGCCGCCGCGCTGGTGGCCGTGCCCGGTGCGCTGCTCTCGCCGGTCCGACAGCGGCCCGTGGCGCTGCGGCGGATCTGGCGGGCCGCGCAGCTCGTCCTCGGCGTGTGGGCCGCGGCGAAGGTGCACTGGCTGCTGGGCGGGCGGGACGCGGTCGTCGCGGGCGACATCCCCAGCGCGCTCGGACCGGCCGGCGCAGCCGTGCTCGCCTTCTGCCTGGTGCTCGCGCTACTGGACGGCGGGATCCTGGCCGTGGCCGCGGGGGCACCACCCACACCCTTCAGGCAGTGGGGGAGGGTGCCGGTGCCGCGGGCATGGCGGGGCCTGATGGCGCGCTCCCTCGCGCCGATCGCCGTGCACGGGCTGGCCGGGCTGATGATGGCCGTCCTGTGGCGCAGCCCGTACGGGCCCGTGGCCGCGCTGCTCGTGCTGCTGTCCATGTGCGTCTCCTGGTGGGCGTTCGCGCAGTACCACCGGGAGCGGGCCGCACATCAGGCGACCATCCGGGCGCTGGTGCAGGCCGTCGACATCAAGGACGGGTACACCCGCGGGCACAGCGAGCGCGTCGGGCAGGCCTCCATGATGATCGCGCGCGAGCTGGGCATGGACGACGAGCGCGTCGAGGTGCTCCGCTTCGCCGGGATCCTGCACGACGTGGGCAAGCTCGGCGTGCCCACCCGGCTGCTCAGGAAGGACGGGCCGCTGACGCCCGAGGAGCGGCGGGTGATCGAGCTGCACCCCGAGTACGGGCACGAGATGGTGCGCGGCATCGGCTTCCTCGGCGAGGCCCGGGCCGCCGTGCTGCACCACCACGAGCGGCTGGACGGCAGCGGCTACCCCTACGGCCTGGTGGGCCGTCAGATCCCGGAGTCCGCCCGGGTGGTGGCCGTCGCGGACGCCTTCGACGCCATGACCTCCACCCGGAGCTACAGCCGGGCCCGGCCCGTCGCGGTGGCCCTGGCGGAGCTGGAGCGGTGCGCCGGCAGCCAGTTCGACCCGGTGATGGTCACGGCTCTCGTCGAAGCCGTCGGGCGGACCGGGTGGCATCCCGCCGTGACCGCCGACGACGAGGAGACCCGCCCGCCCCGCGTGCCCCCGCCCGGCGCCCCCGTCTCCAGCCGGTCGGGAGCCCATCGGTGAGCGCGCACCGCCGGCCGCTGCTCCTCACCCTCGTCCACACCTGTGCCGCCCTCCTCGCCGCCGGCTCCCTCGCAGCCACCCTCTACAGCGGGCTGGAGGAACGCCGGGTCGCCCTGGCCTTCGGCGTCCTCGTCACCCTCGGGGAACTCTCCCGGCGCAACGGCGCGCAGGTAAGGGAGCCGGCGCCGCTCGGGGCCGCGGCGGCCCTGTCGTACGCGCTGCTCGGGGAGGCGGGCGGGCAGGCCACGCACCACGGTCTCGCCCAGGTCGTGGCCGTCGTGCTGGCAGCCTCGCTGCTCGGCAGCGTGCCGCACGTGGCACGCGGGCAGGGGCCGACGCTCGACCACCTGGCGCGCCGGGTCCTCACCGTCGGGTTCGTCGCCGTGTGCTTCCAGCCCCCCTACAACCGGGGCATGTTCGACGACTGGGGCGGTCCCGCCTACGCGCTGCTGCTGCTCGCGCTGCTGTCCCTGACCGCCCTGTGCGACGCGGTGCTCGCCGCCGCACTGGCCCACTCCCGCACCGGCTGGCCCTTCGGGCCGGTGCTGCGGGACGAGCTGCGGGCCGTGTGTGGCATCGGGGCCGCCGTCATCGCCACGGGTGCGGTGATGGCGCTGGCGGTCGCCGTGGTGGGTCTGTGGGCTCTGCCCGTCTTCTCCGTGCCGCTGCTGCTCGCCCAGATGTCCTTCCGGCGCTACGCCGCCGTGCGGGCGACCTACCGGCAGACCATCGCCTCCCTCGCGCGGGCGACCGAGGTCGCCGGGTACACCCCTTGCGGGCACGCCCGCCGCGTCGCCGCGCTCAGTCAGGCGGTCGGGCGTGACCTGGGTCTCACCGAGCCCGAGCTGGCCGTCCTGGAGTACGCCGCGCTCATGCACGACATCGGTCAGCTGAGTCTCGTCGACCCGGTGCCCGCCGGTGCCACCGCCGGGCTGCCCGCGGCGGAACAGCGGCGGATCGCGCTGCTCGGCGGGGCCGTCGTACGGCAGACGGGCGTCGACGAGGCGGTCGCCGTGGTCGTGGAGCGGCAGGCCGACCCCTCCGCGGAACAGCCGCTCGCCGCCCGGATCGTCCGAGCCGTGAACGCGTACGAGGAGAAGTCCAGGGAAGGCGGTCCCGGCGGGCCGCTGACGGCGCTGGAGGACATCCGGCTCGCCACCTCCGGGACGTACGCACCGGAGGTGGTGGAATCACTGGCCCGCGTACTGGCAAGGAGCAGTCTGACGCTGCCTGTGGCTGGGTAACCCATGGGTAATGAGCGCCCCCGAGGGCGTACGTGGTTGGATGCGAAGGAGAAGGTGTCCGGGGGCTCGAAACACAGCTACGGCCAGCCCACCGCACGGAACTGGCAGGCGGGAATCGTGAGGATCTTCGGCAAGGGACGGCACCGGCCCTCCGCCTCCTGGCGGCAGGCCACGGACCGGGCGTTCACACTCATCGGCGACGGCCGGTACGAGGACGCCGGCGCACTGTTGACGCGTGCCGCCGATCTGGAGCCCTGGCTTTCCGAGTCCTGGTTCAACCTCGCGCTGCTGCACAAGTTCCGGCACGACTGGGAGCAGGCCCGGGCGGCGGGCCTCAGGGCGGTGGCCCTGCTGGACCGGGACTCCGGCGCGCCCGACTGGTGGAACGTCGGCATCGCCGCGACCGCGCTCCAGGACTGGCCGCTGGCCCGCCGTGCCTGGCAGGCCTACGGGCTGCGGATGCCGGGCGCTGCCAACGACTCCGGCGAGCCCGTCGGCATGGACCTCGGCAGCGCGGCCGTACGGCTGTCCCCGGAGGGGGAGGCGGAGGTCGTGTGGGGGCGGCGGCTGGATCCGGCGCGAATCGAGGTGCTGTCCATTCCGCTGCCGTCGTCGGGGCGGCGCTGGGGTGAGGTCGTGTTGCACGACGGGGTGCCGCACGGGGAGCGGACCACGGCCGCCGGGCACACGTATCCGGTGTTCGACGAGATCGAGCTGTGGGCGCCGTCGCCCGTGCCGACGTGGGTGGTGCTGCTGGAGGCGGCGACCGAGTCGGACCGGGACGCGCTGGAGCAGCTTGCCGCGGACGCCGGGTTCGCCGCGGAGGACTGGTCCTCCTCGGTGCGGTTGCTGTGCCGGATGTGCTCGGAGTCCCGGATGCCGTCCGACGAGGGCGACGGGGAGCATCTGGATCCGCACGATCACAGTGAGCCGGGGCATCCCGGGCCGCTGGGGCACCGGACCGACGGGCAGCTCTGGGTCCCCGAGCGGGAGTGCGGGCTGGCCGCGCCGGCTTCCCTGGTCCGGGGGGTGCTGGACGGCTGGGTCGCCGACAGTCCGGATTCCCGGGACTGGCGGGATCTGGAAGAAGTGTGCTGAGGACGTCGTCCGGACGTGGGTCCGCCGTGGCTGTTCGCGCAGTTCCCCGCGCCCCTGAAAGCAGGGCGTTTCACCCGCGTACCCTGTATCGCATCCCAGGCCGGTTTGTTTCAGGAAGGCGTACGTAACGTCATGGCTCAGCAGGACACCGATCAGCAGCACGCGGGAGTGCTCCCCGTCGATGACGAGGGGTACGTGATCGACACGGAGGACTGCGAGGAGCGCGAGGCTGCCTGGCGGGAGCGGGGGACCTCGCGGCCGATCACGGTGGTCGGGAACCCGGTGCTGCACAAGGAGTGCAAGGACGTCACCGACTTCGGCGAGGAACTGCAGCAGCTCGTCGCGGACATGTTCGCCAGCCAGCGCACCGCCGAGGGCGTCGGACTCGCCGCCAACCAGATCGGCGTCGACGCGAAGGTCTTCGTCTACGACTGCCCGGACGACGAGGGCGTCCGGCACACCGGCGTGGTCTGCAACCCCGAGCTCGTCGAACTGCCCGCCGACAAGCGCCGCCTGGACGACAGCAACGAGGGGTGCCTGTCGGTACCCACCGCGTACGCGCCGCTCGCCCGGCCCGACTACGCCGAGGTGACCGGGCAGGATGAGAAGGGCAACCCGGTCAAGGTGCGCGGCACCGGATACTTCGCACGCTGTTTGCAGCACGAGACCGACCACCTCTACGGCTACCTGTACATCGACCGACTCTCCAAGAGGGAACGCAAGGACGCGCTGCGCCAGATGGCCGAGAACGAGCCTCGTTACCCCGTGGTGGCCAACGACTGAGACCTCAGCCGCACCCAGACGAACGGCGTCTGTTCGGGATTCCCACCCCGAACAGACGCCGTTCGTCTGTGTCGTTCGCCTGTCCGTCGCACGTTCGATCGCTTCTGCTCGCCCGGTGATCCAGCACCAGTCACACAAAGGGAGGTTCCCGGCACTGTGTGGTAGTGAATGAAGCAAATACGTTCCCAGGGCGGTCAGTTGTAGTGCTGAATAGGGGTGAGCGGGGTATGCAACGGCGCACGCCCGGCACGAAGGGAGGGGCGCTCGCGCCAACTGGCGTCTGAGAGGGGTTAGTTCGTGCATGCTTTGTCACATGGCACCACATCGGCACCGACCAGGATCGCGGTTCCACCGTCGCTCTCTCTCCCGGTGATCGAGGCGGCGTTTCCCCGGCAACTCCACCCGTATTGGCCGAAGTGCCAGGAGAAGACCCGGGCCTGGCTGCTCGAAAAGCGGCTCATGCCCGCGGACAAGGTGGCGGAATATGCCGACGGCCTTTGCTACACCGACCTCATGGCCGGGTACTACATCGGCGCCTCAGACGAGGTCATGCAGGCGATCGCGGACTACAGCGCCTGGTTCTTCGTCTGGGACGACCGTCACGACCGCGACATCGTGCACGACCGTCCGGTCGCCTGGCGGAGACTGCGCGACCAGTTGCACTCGGCGCTCGACTCCCCCGGGGAGCATCTGCACCACGAGGACCCACTGGTCGCCGGGTTCGCGGACAGCGTCCTGCGCCTGTACGCGTTCCTGCCCCGGACATGGAACCTCCGGTTCGCCCGGCACTTCCACGCGGTGATCGACGCCTACGACCGGGAGTTCCACAACCGCACGCACGGAATCGTGCCCACGGTCGAGGAATACCTCCGGCTGCGCCGGCTCACCTTCGCGCACTGGATATGGACGGATCTGCTCGAGCCGACCGCGGGGTGCGAACTCCCCGACCCGGTGAGAAAACATCCGGCATTCCGCCGGGCGGCGCTGTTGAGTCAGGAGTTCGCCGCCTGGTACAACGACCTCTGCTCGCTCCCCAAGGAAATAGCGGGCGACGAGGTGCACAATCTCGGAATCAGCCTCATCACCCATGAGGGGCTGAATCTGGAACAGGCGGTCGTAGAAGTACGGCGCCGCGTCGAGGAATGCATCACCGAATTCATGGACGTCGAACGGAAAGCGTTACGGTTCGCCGACGACCTCGCCGACGGCACCGTGCGGGGAAAGGAGCTGAGCGCCGCCGCACGGGCCTGCCTGAGCAATATGCGGAACTGGTTCAGTTCCGTCTACTGGTTCCATCACGAGTCCGGCCGGTACATGGTCGACAGCTGGGACGACCGGTCCACGCCCCCGTACGTCAACAACGAAGCGGCAGGTGAGAAATGACCGTCGAGTCCGTGAAGCCTGAAACCCCGCCGGCTCCGGAGCCGTGTGAACCGCCCCGGGCGGGCGGCGGGGTCCCCGTCCTCGGGCACGGCTGGAGGCTGGTGCGTGACCCGCTGGCGTTCATGTCCCGGCTGCGCGACCACGGCGACGTCGTGCGCCTCAAGCTCGGGCCGAAGACGGTGTACGCCGTCACCACCCCGGATCTCACCGGCGCCCTCGCGCTGAGCAACGACTTCATCATCGCCGGGCCGCTGTGGGAGTCCCTTGAGGGCCTGCTCGGAAAGGAGGGCGTGGCCACGGCGAACGGCCCGCGGCACCGGCGCCAGCGGCGCACCATCCAGCCCGCCTTCCGGCTCGACGCCGTCCCCGCCTATGGCCCGATCATGGAGGAGGAGGCGCACGCGCTCACCGAGCGCTGGAAGCCGGGCGAGACCATCGACTGCACCTCCGAGTCCTTCCGGGTGGCCGTGCGCATCGCGGCCCGCTGCCTGCTGCGCGGCGACTACATGGACGAGCGGGCGGAACGGCTGTGTGTCGCCCTCGCCACCGTCTTCCGCGGGATGTACCGGCGGATGGTCGTCCCGCTCGGACCGCTCTACAAGCTGCCCCTCCCGGCCAACCGGGAATTCAACCGGGCATTGGCCGATTTGCATCTCCTGGTCGACGAGATCGTCGCCGAGCGCCGCGCATCCGGTCAAAAGCCGGACGATTTGCTGACGGCATTGCTGGAGGCGAAGGACGAGAATGGTGACCCCATCGGGGAACAGGAGATTCATGATCAGGTCGTCGCGATCCTCACCCCCGGCAGTGAAACCGTCGCCTCCGCGATCATGTGGCTGTTGCATACGCTCGCGGAACACCCTGAACACGCCGACCGGGTACGCGACGAAGTGCAGGCCGTCACCGGTGGGCGGCCGGTGGCATTCGCAGACGTCCGAAAACTCAGGCATACCAACAATGTCGTCGTGGAGTCCATGCGTTTGAGCCCGGCCGTCTGGATTCTGACGCGCCGGGCGGTACGGGACACGGAACTCGGCCGGTACCGGATTCCGGCCGGGGCGGACATCGTCTACAGCCCGTACGCGATCCAGCGCGACGCGAAGTCCTACGACCGTAACCTGGAGTTCGATCCCGACCGCTGGCTCCCGGACCGGGTCAAGGAGATCCCGAAGCACGCCATGAGCCCGTTCAGCGTGGGCAACCGCAAGTGTCCGAGCGACCACTTCTCGATGGCCCTGCTGACGCTCATCACGGCGGCGCTGGCCACCAAGTACCGCTTCGAGCCGGTGGCCGGCTCCAACGCCGACACGCGTGTGGGCATCACGCTTCGGCCGC
The DNA here is from genome assembly GCF_055578235.1 of Streptomyces sp. NPDC033136. Taxonomy (NCBI): domain Bacteria; kingdom Bacillati; phylum Actinomycetota; class Actinomycetes; order Kitasatosporales; family Streptomycetaceae; genus Streptomyces; species Streptomyces sp. NPDC033136. Next base: position 91,870 of record NZ_JBVIPD010000013.1, on the reverse strand, counting down.
ACGAGCTGCTGCTGAGGCCGGTGCCGAGGTGACCGTCCGGTGATCGTCAGGCCGTTTGGGGGCCCTGAACGTGCGCCGGCAGGCGTTCGGTGTCGTCCCGACCGCCCGGACGGAAGGGTGACGCAGCGCGGCCGCGTCGATCCTCTCGTCCGTCGCCTCCAGCAGCTGGTCCTCCTGGTCCTCCCGTCCGTGACCGGCCTCGTGCGCGAGAGGCGCACCGACCGCCGGGGCAGGGAGGCCCAGGAGATCCGCGGAAGCGGGCTGCCTCAGAAGTCCTCGTCCAGGTCGACGGTGCCCTCCACCGCCACCTGGTACGCGGAAGGCCGCCGCTCGAAGAAGTTGGTCAGCTCCTGAACCCCCTGGAGCTCCATGAAGGAGAAGGGGTTCTCGGAGCCGTACACCGGAGCGAAGCCGAGGCGGGTGAGCCGCTGGTCGGCGACGCACTCCAGGTACTGCCGCATCGACTCGGTGTTCATGCCCGGCAGGCCGTCGCCGCACAGGTCGCGCGCGAACTGCAGCTCGGCCTCGACGGCCTCGCGGAGCATGTCCGTCACCTCCTGCTGAAGCCGGTCGTCGAACAGCTCCGGCTCCTCCTTGCGGACGGTGTCGACCACGTCGAAGGCGAAGGACATGTGCATGGTCTCGTCGCGGAACACCCAGTTGGTGCCGGTGGCCAGGCCGTGCAGCAGGCCCCGGCTGCGGAACCAGTAGACGTAGGCGAAGGCACCGTAGAAGAACAGGCCCTCGATGCACGCGGCGAAGCAGATCAGGTTCAGCAGGAAGCGGCGGCGGTCGGCCTGTGTCTCCAGGCGGTCGAGCTGGTCGACCGAGTCCATCCACGTGAAGCAGAACTCGGCCTTCTCGCGGATGGAGGGGATGTTCTCGACGGCCGCGAAGGCCGCCGCCCGGTCGTCGTGGTCGGGGAGGTAGGTGTCCAGGAGCGTCAGATAGAACTGGACGTGCACGGCCTCCTCGAACAGCTGGCGGCTCAGATAGAGCCGGGCCTCGGGGGAGTTGATGTGCTTGTACAGCGTCAGCACCAGGTTGTTCGCGACGATCGAGTCGCCCGTGGCGAAGAAGGCCACCAGTCGGCCGATCAGGTGCTGTTCGGCGGGGGAGAGCTTGGCGAGGTCGGCGACGTCCGAGTGGAGGTCGACCTCCTCCACGGTCCAGGTGTTCTTGATGGCGTCCCGGTAGCGCTCGTAGAAGTCCGGGTAGCGCATCGGGCGGAGAGTCAGCTCGAAGCCGGGGTCGAGAAGGTTCTGAGTCATAACAGTCGGCGCGAAGCGCCGTCCTCCAGGGGTGGCGGTCGGGTGGCGGGTGGGAATTACTGGCAGGCCTCGCAGGACTCGGGGTTTTCCAGGGAGCAGGCGACGGCGTCCTCCGTCGCCGGCTGCTGCACGGGGACGGTGGCGGTGGCCTGGGCGGCGCGGGCGATGCGGGTCGCCGGGCGCGAGCGCAGGTAGTACGTGGTCTTCAGCCCGGACTTCCAGGCGTAGGCGTACATCGAGGAGAGCTTGCCGATGGTCGGCGTCTCCAGGAAGAGGTTCAGGGACTGGGACTGGTCCAGGAACGGGGTCCTGGCCGCCGCCATGTCGATCAGGCCGCGCTGCGGGATCTCCCACGCTGTGCGGTACAGCCTCCGCACGTCCTCGGGGATCCAGGCGAAGTCCTGCACCGAGCCGTTCGCCTCACGCAGGGCCTCCCGGCTGCGGGCGTCCCACACGCCGAGCCGCTTCAGCTCGTCCACCAGGTAGGAGTTGACCTGGAGGAACTCACCGGACAGCGTCTCGCGCTTGAACAGGTTGGACACCTGCGGCTCGATGCACTCGTACACGCCCGCGATGGAGGCGATCGTGGCCGTCGGCGCGATGGCGAGGAGCAGGGAGTTGCGCATGCCGGTCGTGGCGACGCGCTCGCGCAGGGCTGCCCAGCGCTCCGGCCACGTCAGCTCCACGTCGTAGTGGTCGGGGTGCAGTACGCCCCTGGCCGTACGGGTCTTCTCCCAGGCCGGCAGCGGGCCGCTGCGCTCGGCGAGATCGGCGGAGGCCTCGTAGGCGGCGAGCATGATGCGCTCGGCGATGCGGGTGGACAGCGCCTTGGCCTCGGGCGAGTCGAAGGGCAGGCGCAGTGTGAAGAGGACGTCCTGGAGACCCATGGCTCCGAGGCCGACGGGACGCCACCTGGCGTTCGACCGGCCTGCCTGTTCGGTCGGGTAGAAGTTGATGTCCACGACCCGGTCGAGGAACGTCACGGCCGTACGGACCGTCTCGTCCAGCCGCTCCCAGTCGATGCCCCCGCCCGCCCGGTCGACGAACGCGCCGAGGTTGACCGATCCCAGGTTGCAGACCGCCGTCTCCCCGTCGTTGGTGACCTCGAGGATCTCCGTGCAGAGGTTGGAGGAGTGCACGACGTGGCCCGGCTCGGCCGTCTGGTTGGCGGTGCGGTTGGCAGCGTCCTTGAAGGTCATCCAGCCGTTGCCGGTCTGCGCGAGGGTGCGCATCATGCGGCCGTACAGCTCGCGGGCGGGCAGCGTCTTCTTCGCCAGGCCCTTCGCCTCGGCCGCCCGGTACGCGGCGTCGAACTCCTCGCCCCACAGGTCGACCAGCTCGGGCACGTCCGCGGGGGAGAACAGCGACCACTGCCCGTCGGCGTTCACGCGGCGCATGAACTCGTCCGGGATCCAGTGGGCCAGGTTCAGGTTGTGCGTACGGCGGGCGTCCTCGCCGGTGTTGTCGCGCAGTTCCAGGAACTCCTCGATGTCGGAGTGCCAGGTCTCCAGGTACACCGCGGCGGCGCCCTTGCGGCGGCCGCCCTGGTTCACGGCGGCGACCGAGGCGTCGAGGGTCTTCAGGAACGGGACGATGCCGTTGGAGTGGCCGTTGGTGCCGCGGATCAGCGAACCCCGGGCGCGGATGCGGGAGTAGGCGATGCCGATGCCGCCGGCGTGCTTCGACAGCCGGGCCACCTGGTGGTACCGGTCGTAGATGGAGTCCAGCTCGTCCTTGGGGGAGTCGAGGAGGTAGCAGGACGACATCTGGGGATGCCGGGTGCCGGAGTTGAAGAGGGTGGGGGAGGAGGGGAGGTAGTCGAGGCGGCTCATCAGCCCGTAGAGCGCGGCCACTTCGTCCAGCGCGCGGGTGGTGTCGTCCTCGGCGAGACCGGCGGCGACCCGCAGCATGAAGTGCTGCGGCGTCTCGATCACCTGGCGGGTGATCGGGTGCCGGAGCAGATAGCGGCTGTGGAGCGTGCGCAGGCCGAAGTAGCCGAAACGGTCGTCGGCGGCGGTGTCGATCAGGGCGTCGAGGCGGGCCGCGTGCAGCCGGACGAACTCGGCGGTGCGGTCGGCGATAAGGCCCTCGCGGTGGCCCACGGCGACCGACTCCGTGAAGGACGTTACGCCCTGGGAGGCGGCCTCCGCGCGGATGCCGATGGTCAGCAGCCGGGCGGCCAGCCGGGAGTAGGCGGGGTCCTCGGAGATGAGACCGGCGGCCGCCTCCGTCGCCAGCTCGCGCAACTCCGACGCGTCAGCCCGCGCGGACCGGCCGCGCAGCGCGGCGGCGGCGACCCGGCCCGGGTCGGCGTCGGGGAGGTCGGCGGTCAGCTCGGTCAGGGTCCGCAACAGGGCGGCACCGGGAGCGTCGTGCGCTTCTTCGGCGGCTGAGACCGGTTCCGCAGGCGCGATGGTCACGTGGGGCTCTCCCTCGCTCGGCACGGGGGCCTCGTCGAGGGCAGGGGGCAGCACGCGAGCGCACGCGGCGTCGCGTCCACCGGCCCATTCCACGAGGCCCGGACGTCAGGGCACACCGGCCGGACGGCCGGGCGCGCTGTCGGCAGGTCCTCGGACTGACTCCCATACATGCATGAACAGGCATGGGTATACCGTTGCGGGACAGTTCCGGATTCCCACCGGATTCCCCTGCGGCGACAGCGAGCATGAGCATACATCTTGTGCCGGGCAGAGAAAGCACCCCTAGATGTAGTGCCGAGATGGTTTCACAGTGTCAACTCGTAGGTGAGGAGAGTGATGTCGTCGAGCTCCGGAATCGGGTTCCAGTCGCGCTCCGGGACACGGACGAAGCCGAGACGTTCGTAGATGCGGTGGGCGGCGTGCATGGTTCGCTGCGTCGACAGGACGACGCGGACGCAGCCGCACGTCGCGCGGGCGCGGTCGACGCAGGCGCGGACGAGGGCCTCTCCGGCGCCGCGGCCGCGGGCCTCGTGGGCGACGGCGAGCATCCGTATCTCGGCCTCTCCGGGCAGGGCGATGTCGGCCATGGGACCGCCGGCGGGAACGAAGGTGACGCCACCGAGGAGGTGTTCGCCCCGGGTGGCCACCAGGACGTCCGCGGCGGCGGCCCGCTTGGCCACGTCCTTGAGTTCCCCGAGGTAACCGTCGCTCTCACCGAAGTCGAGGAGGTCGTCCTTCAGGTAGGCCTGGGCGGTGATCTCGCCGAGGGCGCCGTACTCGGTGGGCTTCACTCGCCGGATGAGAATGTCCATGGTCCGAGTCTGCGGGACGGGTATGACAACGGGCCGCCGGTTTCTCACCGACGGCCCGCTGTCACCTGCGACTCAGTGCGAGGTGCCCGCCGTCGCCGGCGGAAGCTCCACCTGAACCCCCGGGTCGCCCGCGTCCGCCGTGTAGTCCTCCGGCTTGGTCTCGTCGATGCCGTCGGGGGCCTTCAGGGCCTTGAGGACGAACGTCAGGACCACCGTCACCACCACGTTCAGGACGAACGCCGTGAGGCCGATATAGCCGATCTCGCCGATGCCGGGGATCTCCTTCGAGGAGCCGCCGAAGTGCTTCTGGGTCGGGGAGGCGACGCCGTACGCGGCGACCGTGCCGTAGAGCATGCCGACCGCCCAGCCCGCGAGCAGGGCCCAGCGGTGGAACCAGCGGGTGAACAGGCCGCCGACCAGCGCCGGGAAGGTCTGCAGGATCCAGATGCCGCCCAGGAGCTGGAAGTTGATGGCGACCGTCTTGTCCATCGTGAGGACGAAGGCCAGCGCGCCGACTTTCACCAGCAGGGACACCAGCTTGGAGACCTTGGTCTCCTGCGCGGGTGTGGCGTCGGGCTTGATGAAGTCCTTGTAGATGTTGCGGGTGAAGAGGTTCGCGGCCGCGATGGACATGATGGCCGCCGGGACCAGGGCCCCGATGCCGATCGCCGCGAAGGCCACGCCCGCGAACCAGTCGGGGAACATGTTCTCGAACAGCTGCGGGATCGCCAGCTGCCCGTTCTGCACCTTGACGCCGGCCGCGATCGCCATGAAGCCGAGCAGCGCGAGCAGGCCCAGCATCAGCGAGTAGAGCGGCAGGATCGTGGTGTTGCGGCGGATCACCTCACGGCTCTTCGAGGACAGCGTCGCCGTGATCGAGTGCGGGTACATGAAGAGCGCGAGCGCGGAGCCCAGCGCCAGCGTGGCGTAAGTCCACTGCCCCGCCTCCGCCGGCACCAGCGCACCGCGCGGCGCGCCTGTCGCCGGGTTGGTCTGGCTGTACGCTTCGCCCGCCTTGGCGAAGATCTCGTCGAAGCCGCCCAGCTTGATCGGGATGTAGATGATCGCCACCGCGATGACGATGTAGATCAGGGTGTCCTTCACGAACGCGATGAGCGCGGGCGCACGGAGACCGGACGAGTACGTGTACGCCGCCAGCACGCCGAAGGCGATCAGCAGCGGCAGGTCCTTGATGAACCAGTTGGTGTTCTCGCCGCCGCCGACGCCCATCACGTCCAGCACGGCCTGGATGCCGACCAGTTGGAGCGCGATGTACGGCATCGTCGCGAGGATGCCGGTGAGGGCCACGGCCAGGGAGAGGCCCTTGGAGCCGAAGCGGCCGCGCACGAAGTCGGAGGTCGTGACGTACCCGTGCTTGTGGGACACCGACCACAGACGGGGGAGGAAGGTGAAGATCAGCGGGTACACCAGGATCGTGTAGGGCACCGCGAAGAAGCCGGCCGCGCCCGCCGCGTAGATCGCCGCGGGGACGGCGACGAAGGTGTACGCCGTGTACAGGTCGCCGCCGAGCAGGAACCAGGTGACCCAGGTGCCGAACGAGCGGCCGCCCAGACCCCATTCGTCGAGGCTGTGCTCGTTCTCGGCCTTGCGCCAGCGCGCGGCCAGGAAGCCCATGACGGTGACGAGCAGGAAGAAGAAGATGAAGACGGCGAGCGCGACGCCGTTCACGCCGTCCTTCACTCCGACGCACCGCCCTTCGTGGCCGAGCGGGCGCGCTGGTCACGCTGCCACAGCTTGTAGGCGATCACCGTCAGGACGGTGGAGATCAGCACCCACGCCATCTGGTACCAGTAGAAGAACGGGATCCCGATGAAGGCCGGGTCCATCCTGGTGTACGAGCCGACCCACAGCATGGCCACGAAGGGCGCTATGAGGCAGAAGCCGATGACGACGCGCACAGGCGTCACCACCGGCCCTCTGCTGGCTTCCGGGGCTTGCGACATCAGGCGGCTCCGTCCCCTCGATGATCACCTCTGCGATGCGCAGGCAATCTAGGTCAGGGTGCGGCGACAGCGGAACCCCTCGTCCGTAATGCGGTACCCCATATGCGGTACCAACAGGGAATGGGCCCTCAACGGCCACCGCAGCGGTTCAGCTACTCCTGAGGCCGCTTCAGGCGCGCCACGAACTTGTACCGGTCCCCCCGGTACACCGAGCGCACCCACTCCACCGGCCGGCCCTCCCGGTCCAGGGAGTGCCGGGACAGCATCAGCATGGGCAGGCCCACGTCCGTGCCGAGCAGGCCGGCCTCGCGCGGGGTGGCCAGCGACGTCTCGATGGTTTCCTCGGCCTCCGCGAGATGGACGTCGTAGACCTCTGCGAGCGCGGTGTAGAGGGACGTGTACTTCACCAGGGACCGGCGCAGGGCGGGGAAGCGCTTCGCGCTCAGGTGGGTGGTCTCGATGGCCATCGGCTCTCCGTTGGCCATGCGCAGCCGCTCGATGCGCAGCACGCGTCCGCCGGGCGTGATGTCGAGCAGTCCGGCCAGCCGGTCGTCGGCCGTGATGTAGCCGATGTCCAGCAGCTGCGAGGTGGGTTCGAGGCCCTGGGCGCGCATGTCCTCGGTGTACGAGGTCAGTTGCAGCGCCTGCGAGACCTTCGGCTTGGCGACGAAGGTGCCCTTGCCCTGGATGCGCTCCAGCCGGCCCTCGACGACCAGTTCCTGCAGCGCCTGGCGCACGGTCGTGCGCGAGGTGTCGAACTCCGCCGCCAGCGTGCGTTCGGGCGGGACCGGTGTGCCGGGCGCCTGGGTCTCGGTCATGTCGAGCAGGTGCTTCTTCAGACGGTAGTACTTCGGCACGCGCGCGGTACGGACCGGTGCCCCGCCCCCGTTCTCCGCGCTGCTGACGTCGGTGCTCATGCTCCGCCTTCCCGGCTCGGTCTGCCGACACGGTTCCACTTGTATACCGTCGGCGGCTCTTTTGGTCTAGTCCACCATTCCCTGTGGTCTACCCGCAGTATGCCGTGCCCGCTGGGATTTTCGCTGGCTTCTTACTTAAAGGTTCCTGCATATGTAGGTCGCATAACGGCTGGTCAGGACTGTCTGGCGACCCTTGACAGGCCTCCTGGTCTGGTCCAAGCTCCCCGTACTGGTCTACACCATTGGTCCAGGCCCGGCCCCACGTTCACTGCGGGGAGCCAGGGGGGTGTGGGATCCCTGAGGAGGGTGGCGTGAAGCGCAAGCTGACAGCCGCGATCGGTATCGCGGGCATGATGGTCTCCATCGCGGCGTGCGGGGGCGAGGGGGGCGGGGGTTCCGGCAAGGGCGCGGACGCCAAGGAGCTGACCGTCTGGCTCACCGTCGACGCCCAGAACAACTGGCCGGAGCTGGTGAAGGCCGCCGACGCCGCGGTGCGGAAGAAGCACCCCGGACTCAAGATCAACCATGAGTACTACGGCTGGCCCGACAAGAACGCCAAGCTCGACGCCGTCCTCGCCACGGACAAGGTCCCCGACGTGGTCGAGATGGGCAATACGGAGATGCTCGGCTACATGGTCAAGGGTGCCTTCGCCCCCCTCGACCAGGCCGATTTCGACAACGCGGACGCCTGGCTGGACGGCCTCAAGGCCTCGGTGACCTACGAGGGCAAGACCTACGGCGTCCCGTACTACGCCGGCGGCCGGGTCGCCAACTGGCGCAAGGACGTGGCGGCGTCGGTCGGCGTGAAGTCCACTCCGAAGACGTACAGGGAGCTGACCGCCGCCCTGGGCAAGATCCAGAAGAAGCAGGGCGACAAGTTCAGCGCCTGGTACCAGCCGACCCGCGACTGGTACGCGGCCATGTCCTTCGTCTACGACGCCGGCGGCGCCATCGCCACCGAGTCGGGCGGCCGGTGGAAGGCCTCTCTCTCCTCGCCCGAGTCCCTCAAGGGCCTGAAGGAGTTCAAGAAGGTCGTCGACACGTACATGCACGGCGACAAGACCAAGGACGAGTCCGACCGCTACATCGTCTACGGCCAGGGCAAGTCCGCCATGATCTTCGCCGCGGCCTGGGAGGGCGCGACCGCCGAGGACCCGAAGAACGACAAGACCGGCAAGCTCAAGGGCAACCTCGAGAACTTCGTGATGCCCGGACCGTCCGGCAAGAACATGCCCGTCTTCCTGGGCGGCAGCGACCTCGCCGTGCCGGTGAAGTCCGACGCGCAGGCCCTGGCCGCCGAGTGGATCAACGCGTTCGCCGGCTCCTCCGGGCAGAAGGGCCTGATGGCCAAGGGCAACCTGCCCAACAACAAGACCGACCTCGCGACACTGAAGAACGACCCCAAGACGGCGGTCCCGGCCACCGCGGCCGAGTCCAACTGGTTCGTCCCGATGGCCCCCGGCTGGGGCCAGGTCGAGAAGGCGCAGATCCTGCAGACCATGCTGCAGAGCATCGGCACCGGCAAGAAGTCCGTCGAGGCCGCCGCCGAAGAGGCGGACGCCGCGATCGACGAGGTCATCAACACCAAGTGACCTTCGGGCGGGGCTCCACCGGGTGGGGCCCCGCCGTCGTCAGACCTGAGGGACCGCCAAGGAGCGCGCGATGAGTGCCGCAGACACCACCACCCCCGTCAAGGTGCCGCCGCCGCGGCAGGCACCGCCGCCCCCCGAGGACCGGCGGCCCCGCGGGCAGCGCACGTCGGGCGGGCCCGCGGTCCCCTGGCTGCTGCTCGCGCCCTGCCTGCTGATCCTCACCCTGGTCATGGGCTATCCGTTGGCCCGCCTGGTCACCCTGTCCTTCCAGAAGTTCGGGCAGTCCCAGCTGTGGGGCTTCCAGCCGGCCGAGTCGGTCGGCTTCGACAACTTCGCCGAGGTACTGGGCGACGGCGAGTTCTGGGCCGTCGTCGTGCGCACGATCGTCTTCGCGGGCGGCGCCGTCGTCCTCACCATGGTGACCGGCATGGCGCTGGCCCTGCTGCTCCAGCGGGTCTCCGGCTGGCTGAAGGTGCTGATCAACATCGTCCTGGTGGCCAGCTGGGGCATGCCGGTGATCGTCGCGACCACGGTCTTCAAGTGGCTCTTCGACACGGACTACGGCGTCTTCAACGCGCTGCTCAGCAAGCTGCCCGGAATCGGCATGGTCGGCCACAACTGGTTCGCCAGCGGACCCCAGGGTCTGGCCGTGATCATGCTGTTGGTGGTCTGGGGAGCCGTGCCGTTCGTGGTCATCACGCTCGGCGCGGGTCTCACCCAGGTCCCCAGGGAACTGGAGGAGGCGGCCCGCCTGGACGGCGCCGGCTCCTGGGGCGTCTTCCGCTACGTCACCCTGCCCGTCCTCAAGCCGATCATCGTGATGCTCACGACCCTGTCGGTCATCTGGGACATGGGTGTCTTCCCGCAGGTGTTCGTGATGCGGGGCGGCCACCCCGAGCCGGAGTTCCAGGTCCTCAACACCTACTCCTACGACCGGGCCTTCGTGGTCAACGACTACGCCCAGGGCTCGGCCATCGCGCTGATCACCGTCCTGCTGCTGCTCGGCGTGGTCGCCGTCTACATGCGGCAGATGCTGAAGATCGGAGAGGTCGAATGAGCACGCTCGCCGGAGCCGGCCACCGGAAGTCGCGGCTGGGCTGGAACCTCCTTGGTCTCCTCGTCTTCCTCACCGCCGGCTTCCCGCTCTACTGGATGCTCAACACCGCGTTCAAGCCCGCCGAGGACGCCATCGACGCGGATCCGAGCCTGCTGCCCACCGGCATCACCTTCGACAACTTCGGCCGGGCGCTGGACATCGCCGACTTCTGGGGCCCGGTGGGCCGCAGCCTGGTGGTGTCGCTGGCCGTCGTCGTCATCGGCATGATCGTCGGGCTGCTGGCCGCGCTCGCCATCTCCCGGTTCGCCTTCCGCGGCCGCAAGATCGTGATCGTGGGCATCCTGGCCGTGCAGATGGTCCCGCTGGTCGCCATGATCATCCCGGTGTTCCTGCTGCTCAACGACCTGGGCCAGTACGACCGGCTCACCGGCCTCATCATCACGTACCTGACCTTCGTCCTGCCGTTCACGGTGTGGACACTGAGGGGCTTCATCGTCAACATCCCGAAGGAACTGGAGGAGGCGGCCATGGTCGACGGCTGTTCCCGTACGGGCGCCTTCCTCCGGGTCGTCTTCCCGCTCCTGGCCCCCGGCATGGTCGCCACCTCGGTCTACGGCTTCATCCAGGCCTGGAACGAGTACCTCTACGCCCTGATGCTGCTCAGCCAGAAGAACCAGACCGCGACCGTCTGGCTCGGCAACTTCACCACCAAGCACGGCACCGAATACGCCCCGATGATGGCCGGAGCCACGATGATGGCCGTGCCGATCGTCGCCCTCTTCCTCCTCGTCCAGCGCAAGATGGCCGCGGGCCTGACCGCGGGCGCCGTGAAGGGATGACCTCACCCGATGACGACACTCGCCAGCGGCACCGACACGCTCACCCGCGACGCCCTGACCGTCCTCCAGCCCGGCTTCACCGGCACCACCGCCCCCGACTGGCTGCTGCGCCGGCTCGGTGAGGGGCTCGCCTCCGTCGGCCTGTTCGGCCGCAACATCGACTCCCCGAGCCAACTGGCCGCCCTGACCGCACAGCTGCGGGCCGAGCGCGACGACGTCCTCGTCGCGATCGACGAGGAGGGCGGTGACGTGACGCGCCTGGAGGTGCGCAGCGGCTCCTCCTTCCCGGGCAACCACGCGCTCGGCGCGGTCGACGACGTGGAGCTGACCCACCAGGTCGCCCACGAACTGGGCCGCCGCCTCGCCGCCTGCGGCGTGAACCTCAACTGGGCCCCGTCCGCCGACGTCAACTCCGACCCCCGCAACCCGGTCATCGGCGTCCGCTCCTTCGGTGCCGGCACCGGCCTGGCCGCCCGGCACACCGCCGCCTATGTGGCGGGCCTGCAGTCCGCCGGCGTCGCCGCCTGCACCAAGCACTTCCCGGGCCACGGCGACACGTCCGTCGACTCCCACCACGCCCTGCCGCGCATCGACGTCCCCGCCGAGGTGCTGGCCGAACGCGAACTGACCCCGTTCCGCGCCGCCATCGCCGCCGGCACCCGGGCCGTCATGAGCGCCCACATCCTGGTCCCGGCCCTGGACCCCGGCCGCCCCGCCACGCTCTCCCACCGCATCCTCACCGGTCTGCTGCGCGGCGAGCTCGGTTACGACGGCCTCATCGTCACCGACGGCATGGAGATGCGGGCGATCGCGGGCACCTACGGCATCGAACGCGGCAGCGTCCTCGCCATCGCCGCGGGCGCCGACGCGATCTGCGTGGGCGGCGGCCTGGCCGACGACGCGACCGTACTGCGCCTGCGCGACGCCCTGGCCGCGGCCGTACGCACCGGCGAACTCCCCGAGGAACGCCTGGCCGACGCGGCCGACCGGGTCCGGGCCCTGGCCCGCTGGGCCGGGACGGCGGACCGCTCGCCCGCGGGCACCCACGGCACCGAGATCGGCCTGCATGCCGCCCGCCGAGCCCTGACGGTGACCGCCGCCCAGGGCCTGGGGAGTCCCTCCGGATTCGAGCCCTTCACCGAACCGCCCTACGTCGCCGCCCTCACCCCCGTCGCCAACATCGCGGTCGGTGACGAGACCCCGTGGGGTGTCGCCGCCGAGCTGATCCACCTCCTGCCGGGCACGGTGACGGGTAGTTTCTCCGCCGAGGGCGACACCGGGAGCGAGGCTGGGGAGAGCGCCGGCCGGGCGGCCCTCCAGGCGGCCGGTCCGCGCCGCATCGTCGCCGTCGTCCGCGACGAACACCGCCACCCGTGGATGGCCTCCGCCCTCGACACCCTGCTGGCGGCCCGCCCCGACACCATCGTCGTCGAGATGGGCGTCCCTCAGGCCGTACCCCGCGGCGCCCTGCACATCGCCACCCACGGCGCGGCCCGCGTCTGCGGCCGGGCGGCGGCCGAGGTGATCGCCGGGATCACCGGCGTCCGAGGCGGGTAAGGCACAGCCGGCATTACGGGTTGTATGACTACCTCCGAATGTAGTACTTCCTATACATGAGCGAGCAGGTGCACAACAGGTTGGCCGTGGTGCGCGCCGAACACAAGGTGTCGCGCCAGAGCCTGGCCGAGGCAGTGGGAGCCCACTACCAGACCATCGGCTACATCGAGCGGGGGCAGTACAACCCGAGCCTCGACCTGGCGCTGAGGATCTCGAAGTTCTTCGGTCTGCCGGTCGAGGCCCTGTTCTCCCTCGAACCGTTCCGGCCGCTCACGGACGAGGTCTACGGGAGGAACAAGCCATGACGACGACACGCCTGACCCGCTACGACCGGGGCATGCTGCGGCTGATGAACGACCGCCGCGGGCTGGCCTGGTACGCCACGCCGACGCGTCGGCGAGTGGCCGTCGCCGCGCACATCACCCTCACGGTGGCCATCGGCGGGCTGATGGTCCACCTCTTCCTCGCCGAGGGGGAACCGCTGTGGGTGATCGCCGTGATGGCGGTGCTGCTCCTGCCCTGGATGGTCGCGACCGGGGTGATCAACTTCTCCACCCGGGGCCTGCTGGAACTGCGCGAACACGTCCTGGACGAACGGCAGTCCGCCGAGCGCACCCGGGTCCTGGCCCGGTCCCACCGTGCGATGACCCTGCTCCTGGCCGCGGCGGTCGTCGCCCTGCTGGCGGCAGGCCTGGCCGACGGGGACGCCCCGAAGGCCTACGCCGGGCCCCTGCTCATCGCCGTCCTCGTGGTCCACTGGCTGATGCCGCTGTGGGTGGCCGGCCTGCGGGCCCAGGACGAGCCTGCCGACGACGACGTGGTCGAGGCCGGGGCTCACGACCGCTACGACCGCTAGATGCCCTGCCACTCCGGCTTGTTGACGTACGTGTGCCGGAAGTAGTCCGCCAGCTTCAGCTTCGCCGCGGCGGCCTCGTCGACGACGACGGTCGCGTGCGGGTGGAGCTGGAGCGCGGACGCGGGGCACACCGCGGCGACCGGTCCTTCCACCGTCGCCGCGACCGCGTCCGCCTTGCCCTCGCCGGTCGCGAGCAGCACCAGGTGCCGGGCCTCCAGGATGGTGCCGATGCCCTGTGTGATCACGTGGTGGGGCACCTGGTCGATGTCACCGTCGAAGAAGCGCGCGTTGTCGATCCGGGTCTGCTCGGTCAGCGTCTTGATCCGCGTGCGCGACGCCAGCGACGAGCACGGCTCGTTGAACCCTATGTGCCCGTCGGTTCCGATGCCGAGCAGCTGCAGGTCCACACCGCCGGTGTCCGCGAGGGCCTTGTCGTACGACGCACACGCCGCCTGAACGTCCTCCGCCGTGCCGTCCGGTCCGGTGAACTGGTCCATCCCGATCCCGAGCGGCTCCAGCACCTCCCGCCGCAGCACCGAGCGGTACGACTCCGGGTGGTCGGCGGGCAGCCCCACGTACTCGTCGAGCTGGGCTATCCGCGCCCGCGTGACGTCCACGGCACCGGAGCGCACCTTGGCCGCCAGCGCCTCGTACACGGGCAGCGGCGTCGACCCGGTGGCCACGCCGAGCAGAGCGCCGGGCTTGCGCCGGAGCAGCTGAGCCATGGCCTCGGCGATGAGCTCGCCGCCCGCCTTGGCGTCCGGGACGATGACAACTTCCACGCTGGGCCTGCCGATCTGAGAGGGATGCTCAACTGGGACTGGACCCGGGAGGGGTCGTGTGGTTTAGACCAATCTAACAGAGTGGGGTCCTCCCTCCCAGGGTGAACGCCCTCGCTCCCGGGGAGGCGGCAGGCCCCTGCCGAGCAGGTCTCCAGCAGGTGAACAGCACCGGCCCCGCCTGGGGCTCCAAGGTCGGGGGGAGTGAAACGGAGCTGCCTCCTGCCCCACCCCGTAACGGGCCCGCCCTGACCGCCGCCGCCACTTCGGAGGCCCGCAGGCGAGCTCCCCGGCCAGCCGGCTCATGGCCCGAGAGGTGGTGGAACAGCCCGCCCTCCTGCGCCGGATCCCGACCGGCAGCACCCGGCCACGGCCGGGACTCGGACGCGCCGCCCCGCCGGCGAAGGTGACGGAGACGCGCTGAGCACGGCAGGAGCCATGAAGGCGCCGGCACGGTTACGTCAGCGAACCCCCCGTCACATCCACCCAGCTCCCCGTCACCCACCGGCCGCCGTCCGAGACCAGGAACGCCACCACGTCGGCGACCTCGGCGGGCTCGCCCACCCCGCCCAGGGCCGATATCGCCGCGGCGTTCGCCCAGCCGTCGTCACTGCCGTGCAGGAGCCGGGCCGTGTTGTCCGTGTCGATGATCCCCGGGGCCACCGAGTTCACCGTGATGCTCCTTGGGCCCAGCACCTTGGACAGGTCCCGGGACAGGACGTCCAGCGCGCCCTTCGTCATCGCGTACGCCATGTAGTCGGGCATCACCGCCGTCCGGGCCAGACCCGACGAGATATTGACGACCCGGCCGCCGTCCCGTAGCCGCGTCATGCCGTGCTTGAGGATGAAGAACGGCGCCTTCACATTCACCGCGAAGACCTGGTCGTACTCTCCCTCCTCCAGTTGCCCGATCGGCCGCGCATGGGCGACCCCCGCGTTGTTCACCAGGATGTCGAGCCCGTCCGCGTGCCGGTCGAACTCCTCCCAGAGCGCCTCAGCGTCCCCCGGTGCGCCCAGCTCCACGCCCAGTGTGAACGCCGAGCCGCCCGCCGCCTCGATGGCCGCGACCGTCTCCTTCGCCGCCGTCTCGTTCCTGCCGTAGTGCACGGCGACCCGCGCGCCGTCGCGGCCCAGCCGCTCGGCGATCCCTCGCCCGATGCCCCTGCTCGCCCCTGTGACGAGTGCCGTCCTGCCTGTGAGCACGCCCATGACTGCGCCCCTCCTCTTTTCCTAGCGGTCGCTACAGAAATGACCGTACAGCAGTTCGCCGACAATTCTCTAGCGCCCGCTATAAAATGCACCCCATGGTGAACGACGAGGGAACCGCCAAGGCCGCGAAGGATCCTGACACCGCGAGGGCGCAGACCGCCGGGGACGGCAAGGTCAGGAGCAGGCCACGCGGGCGCCCCCGCTCCTTCGACCGCGAGACCGCGCTGGAGAAGGCCCTCCTGGCGTTCTGGGCGCACGGCTACGAGGCCACGTCGGTATCCGACCTCACCCGCGTCATGGACATCGGCGCCCCCAGCCTCTACGCGGCCTTCGGTGACAAGCGGTCCCTCTTCGAGGAGGTCGTCCGCGTGTACGGCACGCGCTACGGCTCCTTCGCCGACCACGCCCTCGCCGAGGAGCCCACCGCGCGGGCCGCCGTCGAGCGCACCCTGCGCGAGGCCGCCACCGCGTACACGGAGCCCGGCCATCCGCACGGCTGCCTCGTCGTGCACGCGGCCGCGAACTGCTCCACCCCCGAGGTCGAGCAGTCGCTGCGGGACCGCCGCAACGCCAACATCGCCGCGTTCGAGAGCCGTATCAGGGCGGATGTCGCCGCCGGTGTGCTGCCCGCGGGCACCGACGCCGCCGCCCTCGCCCGCCACACCGGAGCGATGATCCAGGGCATGTCACAACAGGCGCGGGACGGGGCGAGCCGGGAGGAACTGGAGGCGGTCGCAGAAATTGCCATGTCCATCTGGCCCCGCACAGGAACCCACACGGGTTAGGCTGCGTGCTGGACGCCCGCGCGTCCGACGAGTCGGAGAAAATCACAACAACAAACAACCTCCAACGCATGGACACCCATGAGTGGTCTAGTCCACAATGCGTGACGAGGGCGCGTGTGCAGCGCGCACCAGCCTCCGCCTTCCCCGCACAGGAAGGCGGACCGAGGAACCGAGGCTCTCTGCCCTGACTGCCCCGGCTCCTCATCCTTCGGCCGACCGGGACCGCACACCCCACGGCCGATGCTGCTCCGGGCTGCGGTGCCGGGAGGGTTGAGGGTCCCTCTCAGGCGCCGCGGCCCGCGGGTGTTTCAAGGGCCGTACAAACCCCCGGGTACGCTCGCACACGTGCCCTCCATGAACGAACTCGTACGCCAGCACACCGCCCTCGACGACACCGATCTCGAGTGGCTTCATCTGCTGGTCTCGGAGTGGCAGCTGCTCTCCGACCTCTCCTTCGCCGACCTGGTCCTGTGGGTCCCCACCAGTGACGGCACCCGGTACGTCTCGGTCGCCCAGATGCGGCCCAACACCGGCCCGACCTCTTACCAGGACGACATGGTGGGCCACCTCGTCCCGCGCGGCCGACGCCCGATGCTGGACGCCGCCCACGACGAGGGCCGCATCGTGCGCGAGGGCGATCCCGAGTGGCGCGAGGAGGTCCCCGTCCGGGTCGAGTCGATCCCCGTACGGCGGGAGGGGCGCGTCCTCGGGGTCATCGCGCGCAACACCAACCTGCTCACCGTGCGCACCCCCAGCCGTCTGGAGCTCACCTATCTGCAGAGTGCCTCCGACCTCGCGCAGATGATCGCGGCTGGTTCCTTCCCGTTCGCGAACCAGCAGTTGGACATGGACGCCTCGCCCCGTGTGGGCGACGGCCTGATCCGGCTCGACGCCGACGGCATCGTCCAGTACGCCTCCCCGAACGCCCTGTCCGCCTACCACCGGCTCGGCCTCGCCTCCGACCTCGTCGGCCAGCACCTCGGCAGGACCACCGCCGAACTCGCCCCGACGCGGGGCCCGGTGGACGAGGCGCTCGCCAAGGTCGCCAGCGGCTGGGCGCCGCGCGAGTTCGAGATCGAGGCCAGCGACGGGGTCATCCAGTTCCGCGCGATCCCCCTCAAGCCGAAGGGCACCCGTATCGGTTCCCTCGTCCTGCTCCGCGACGTCACCGAACTGCGCCGTCGCGAGCGCGAGCTGATCACCAAGGACGCGACGATCCGGGAGATCCACCACCGGGTCAAGAACAACCTCCAGACCGTGGCGGCCCTGCTTCGCCTCCAGGCCCGGCGCATCGAGTCCGACCGCGGCCGTGAGGCCTTGGAGGAGGCGGTGCGGCGCGTCGGATCGATTGCGATCGTGCACGAGACCCTCTCCCAGAACCTGGACGAGCGCGTGGAGTTCGACGACATCGCCGACCGTGTCCTGGCGATGGTCGCCGAGATCTCCCCGGGCAAGGTCGCGGGCCGGCGCACCGGGCGCTTCGGCATTCTCGACGCCGAGGTCGCCACGCCGCTGTCGATGGTGCTGACCGAGGTTCTGCAGAACGCGCTGGAGCACGGCTTCCGCGAGGGCGACACCGGCACGGTCGAGGTGTCGGCGGTCCGCGGCGGCACGACCAAGGAGGCCCGGCTGCTGGTCACCGTCCAGGACGACGGCATCGGTCTGCCGGAAGGCTTCGATCCGCACACCGCCGGCAATCTCGGCCTGCAGATCGTGCGGACCCTGGTGGAGGGTGAGTTGGGCGGCACCTTCGACATGGTCCCGGCCCCCGATCGGGGCACCCGCGTGATCCTGGACATCCCGGTGCCGGCACGGAAGTAGCGGAAACGCGGAGCCCTGGAGAAGGGCCGGAAAAGCGATGAGCCCCGGGCCACCAAGTGGCCCGGGGCTAAAGCTCGTTGCTGCTTAACTAAGCGCATCGGGGGAACTGCGCGCTGCGGCTCGGGGGCGGGAGATGCGTACTCGCTGTCAACGAAGTGATGCCGACAGGCACACGCGCCGCCAAGCTCAGGCTGTCAGCAGGGGTGGGTTGTCAGGCGGAGGCCTGACGGGCCCGGTTGCGGGCGGCGCGGCGCTTCATGGCGCGACGCTCGTCCTCGCTGAGACCACCCCAGACGCCGGAGTCCTGGCCGGACTCGAGCGCCCACTGCAGACACTGCTCGATCACCGGGCAGCGACGGCAGACGGCCTTGGCTTCCTCGATCTGCAGCAGCGCAGGACCGGTGTTGCCGATGGGGAAGAAGAGCTCGGGGTCTTCCTCGCGGCAAACGGCGTTGTGACGCCAGTCCATGGCTGCTACCTCTCCTTGGTATTACGTGCAAGTGCTTGTGAATGTGAACGCTTTCACGAATCCCTCAACAAGTGAAGGGCCGACCGCCAGGTTCCCTGGCGTGGGTCCTGTGAGTTGAAGAGGGGTTCTGGTGATCAGTGGAGGCCGATGTTGCGGGCCGTCCCGATCGCCACGTAGAGACTCGCAAACCTCAGCGGCGGATACAACCCCTTCTGGAAAGTTTTTTTTGATTCTTCGGTGTCTACTAGGTCACAGCCGTACTTCCATGGGGTGGATCCTGGCCTAAACGTTCGAGTGAAAGGACTTTAGCCAGTTCTGCTCACACAATCACACGCAGTGCACGGCGTACGCCTGTGAACGTCACGCTGGTTCGCAACCCCAGGTGGTCACCGTCCATCTGGAGGGGGAGCGGGGCCTTCGAATGCAAGGTGAACTCTGTCAAGTCGTGCAGAGAAGTGGCGTGCTTGCCATGGGGTCCGCGCTCGGGGGACGAAGTGAGCAACTGGGTGCCATACCGGGCAACCGCCGCGGTGGACAGGCGGCTGAGGGCGAAGATGTCGAGGCCGGTATCGAACGAGGCCTTAGGTGCCGCGTAGATCGGGCGATTCCCCAGAAACGTCCACGGCGACGTGTTCGAGACTATGGACAGCACCAGATCGGTGACCGGATCCTGGCCGGCCCGCTCCAGCGTTATGGTCCCGTGCCGGCGGTTCGGCTCGCCGATCAGCTGACGCACGACCTGGCGTACGTAAAGGGCGTGTGTGGATTTCCTGCCGCGCTCGCGGTGCTGCTCCACCCGGCCGACCACGCCGGCGTCGAAGCCGAGCCCCGCGTTGAAGGTGAACCAGCGGGCCGGTACCGCCTCGTCCTCCGAGCCCGGCGTACCCGAGGCCAGGCCCAGGCCGACGGTCCGCTCGCTGCCGTCGCGCAGGGCGTCCAGCAGGGCGCCGGTGGCCTCCACGGCGTCGTTGGGCAGACCCAGTGCACGGGCGAAGACGTTGGTGGAGCCGCCCGGGACCACGGCGAGGCCGGGCAGGCGCCCCGGGGCCGGGCCCGCGTGCAGGAGGCCGTTGACCACCTCGTTGACCGTGCCGTCACCGCCGAGGGCGACCACCAGGTCGATGTCGTCGCTGTCCGCCGCCTGCCGGCCCAGGTCGCGCGCGTGGCCGCGGTACTCGGTGGTGACCGCCTCCAGCTTCATCTCGCTGGCGAGCGCATGGATCAGTACGTCGCGTGTGCGCGCACTTGTGGTGGTTGCCGCCGGATTGACCACGAGAAGTGCACGCATGACTGGCAGCGTACCTACTGGGGGGTACCTGGCCCAGACCGAGGTAGGGATCAGGTAAGAGAGCGGGGTGAACCTCGCGCCGGGGGCGCGTACGACGAGGGCTACCCTTCAGGGGTGAGCAGTGAGCAGACCCCCACCACCGAGGAAATCACCGGCCCCCGCCCCCGGCGTCTGACGTACGCCGCGCTGCTGGCCGCTCTGGAGGGGCTCGCGCTGCTCGCCGGAGGCCTCTGGATGCTCGTCCTCGGCCTCACGGGTGAGCCGGACGACCGGCAGCAGGCCGTGACCGGGGGAATCACGCTGGTCGTGCTCGCGCTGCTTCCGCTGCTCGCCGCGCGCGGGCTGCTCGGCTGCCGCAGCTGGAGCCGCGGCCCGGCCGTCATCACCCAGCTCATGGCGCTGCCGGTGGCCTACAACCTGCTGCAGGCCGACAGCATGGCCATCCCGGGCGGGATCGCCCTCGCGGTCGTGGCCGTCGCGGCGCTCGTGCTGCTGGTGAATCCCGAGACGACCCGGGCCCTCGGGATCCGCGGGCCCGGCAACACCGGCAGTACGCAGAAGTAGCCGTCACTCCTCGACGAGGAGCTTCTCCCGCAGCTGCGCCAGCGTGCGCGCCAGCAGCCGGGAGACGTGCATCTGCGAGATGCCGACCTCCTGTGCGATCTGCGACTGGGTCATGTTGCCGAAGAACCGCAGCAGCAGGATCCGCTTCTCGCGCGGCGGGAGGTCCTCCAGCAGCGGCTTGAGCGACTCCCGGTACTCCACGCCCTCCAGCGCCTCGTCCTCCGCGCCCAGGGTGTCGGCGACCGCCGGGGACTCGTCGTCGGTGTCGGGAACGTCCAGGGACAGCGTGGAGTACGCGTTGGCGGACTCCAGGCCCTCAAGGACCTCCTCCTCCGAGATCGCCAGCTTCTCGGCGAGCTCGTGGACCGTGGGGGAGCGGCCGTGCAGCTGCGAGAGCTCGGCCGTGGCCGTGGTCAGCGACAGGCGCAGCTCCTGCAGCCGGCGCGGGACGCGCACCGCCCAGCCCTTGTCGCGGAAGTGCCGCTTGATCTCGCCGACGACCGTCGGGGTCGCGTACGTGGAGAACTCCACGCCGCGGTCCGGGTCGAAGCGGTCGACCGACTTGATCAGCCCGATCGTGGCGACCTGGGTGAGGTCGTCCAGCGGCTCGCCGCGGTTGCGGAAGCGGCGCGCGAGGTGTTCCACGAGGGGTAGGTGCATACGGACCAGCTGGTTGCGCAGCTCCGCGTACTCGGGACTGCCGCTGCTCAGGGTGCGCAGCTTGAGGAACATCTCGCGTGCCCCGCTGCGGTCCGTGGAGCCGTGATGCGCGCCCTGGGTGTGCGGTGCGCTCGGCGTCTCGCCCTCGGAGTGTCGCTCGTGCTCGCTCATCGTCCCGCCCGTCGCCCTTCCCCGAGCCCTCGCCTCCTCCGCCACTCTCGACTTCGCGCGAGTGGGAGGACCCCCCTGAGCCGGGGATGCGGTGATCCCCCCGCCTGGGGGCGCGCTCCGTACGGCGCTGTCCCGCTCCTGAGGCCCGCCGCCCGGGAGGACGGCCCCCGCGGCGTCGTCCTCCGGGTGCGGACGGGCCTGCTCGGGGATGCCGTCGATGCCGTCCGCCATGCGTCGGGCATCGCCCGGACCGCTCGTGCCCGTGCTCATGCCCTCGGCCGGCAGCTCTCGTGTGCCGCGCTCTTCGTCCCGCACCGGCCCGTCCTCGCTCCTCACGCCGGCCCGGGTCCCGCGCCGCGCTGCTTGTAGAGGCTGATCGAAACGGTTTTGTCCTTGTCCACGGCGGAGGAGACCTTGCCCGCGAGAGCGGACAGGACGGTCCAGGCGAAGGTGTCCCGCGAGGGGGCATGACCATCCGTGGTGGGCGCCGAGACGGTGACCTCTAGTGAGTCGTCGACGAGGCGGAAGACACAGCTGAGCACCGAGCCGGGCACGGCCTGCTGAAGCAGGATCGCGCAGGCCTCGTCCACCGCGATGCGCAGGTCCTCGATCTCGTCGAGGGTGAAGTCCAAACGGGCCGCGAGACCGGCCGTGGCCGTACGCAGCACCGACAGGTAGGCACCCGCGGCCGGCAGCCGGACTTCGACGAAGTCCTGGGTCGCGGGCTCGCCTGCGATCTGGGACACCCTCACCTCCATGGTGGTACAAGCGTTTCAGGGCCGAGGGTCGCCCCCCGGGGGTAACGCGATACGTGGTTCAGCGGTGACGCTATCGCGCTCTCGACGGTCCTGTCCCCGGGACCCCATCCCCTTGTCGTCACTCACAGTAAACCTGTGGATACGCTCCGTGTCTAGGGGTTGGGCGGGCCCAAATGGGAAGAGCGCGCGCCGGGTTGACGTACCCAGACGTCAGACGGTCGAACCGTCCCGGCGTCGGGGTCCTGTCGGGTCACACCAGGACATGGTCGACGAAGCACCATCGCCAGGTCTCCCCGGGTTCGTGGGTCCGCATCACGGGGTGACCGGACCGCTTGTGGTGCTCCGCCGCGTGCCGCCCCGGCGAGGAGTCGCAGCAGCCGACGTGACCGCAACTGAGACACAACCGTAGCTGCACCGGATCCATGCCCTCTGCCCAGCACTCCGGACACGTCTCGCTGAGCGGGCCGGGTTCGGGGTGCGGCAGCGCGTGGGCATGCGTGCACTGTTTCATGATTGCCAGGTTACGACGGTCGGGTGGATGACCGCGGGGAAAAGAGGGCGGGCGAGAACGATGGACGTGATGCCGCTGCTGCTTCTGGTGGCGGGCAGCGCCGCGATCGCCGCGACCGCCCGGCGCACCCCGGTGCCGGCGCCTCTGCTGCTGGTCGCGGCCGGGCTGGCGGTCAGCTACGTCCCGGGGTGCCCGACTACACCCTCGATCCGCACATCGTGCTGCCGCTGATCCTGCCCCCGCTGCTGCACACGGCCGCCATCGACAGCTCGTACCTCGACCTGCGCGCCCAGCTGCGGCCGGTCGCGATGCTGTCCGTGGGGTACGTCCTGTTTCGCGACCTTCGCGGTCGGCTGGGCCCTGTATCTGATCGTGCCGGGCCTGCCGCTGACCGCTGCCCTGGTCTTCGGCGCGGTGGTGGCGCCCCCGGACGCGGTCGCGGCGACGGCGGTGGCACGCCGGGTCGGGCTGCCGCCGCCTATCGCCACGATCCTGCAGGGCGAGTCCCTGCTGAACGACGCCACCGCGATCACCGCCTACCGGGTGGCCCTGGCCGCCGCCGTCGGCGAGAGCGAGACCTGGGCCGGGGGTATCGCCGAATTCCTGGTCGCCGCGGTCGGCGGCTTCGTGGTCGGACTGGTGCTGATGGCGCCGATCCACTGGCTGCGCACGCACGTGAAGGATGCGCTGCCGCAGAACACGCTCTCCCTGCTGATCCCCTTCGTCGCGTACGCCGTCGCCGAGCAGGTGCACGCCTCCGGTGTCATCGCGGTCGTGGTCGTCGCGCTCTACCTGGGGCACCGCGCGTGGGAGGTCGACTTCGCCACGCGGCTGCAGGAGGAGGCGGTGTGGGAGATGGTCGCCTTCGTCCTGGAGTCGGTGGTGTTCGCGCTGATCGGACTGCAGCTGCCGGTGGTGCTCCGGGGGCTCGGGGAGTACGAGGGCGTCGAAGCCGCCCGGTACGCGGTCGCCGGGTTCCTGGTGGTCGTCGCGGCCCGGTTCGTCTGGGTGTACCCGGCGGCGTTCCTGCCCCGCATGATGTCGTCGCGCATCCGGGGGCGGGAGGAGAACCTCGCCTGGAAGGGGCCGTTCGTCGTCGCCTGGGCCGGGATGCGGGGCGTGGTCTCGCTGGCCATCGCCTTCTCCATCCCGCTCACCCCGCACGGCGGCGAGGAGCCCAGCACAGGCCTCCCGGGCCGCCGAGCGGCGCCTGGACGAGCTTCTCGCCGATGAGTGCACCACACCCTGCCCGCCCTGCTCGCCGAGCGCCTGCGCACCGTCCTGGAGCGCCGCCGCAACGCCGTCTGGGAGCGGCTCGGGCAGGCCAACCCGGTCACCGGGGAGTCCGTCGACGACACCTACCGGCGGCTGTCACGCGAGATGATCAGCGCCGACCGCGAGGTGTTCGTCAGGCTCCGGGACGGCCGCCACATCGACGACGAGATGCTCCGGACCCTGCTGCGCAGGCTGGACCTGGAGGAGGCGGCTGCCTTCCGCGAGAGGCGTAGCGGCCGTCCGCCGAGCGTCAGGGGAAGGGGCGGCCGGTGATCACGGCCGTCACCGCGGTCCCGCGCGGGAAGGCGCCCTCGGCCGCCAGGGCGACGAGCCCGTACAGCAGCTTGGCGACATACAGGCGTTCGACGGGCAGTCCGTGACGCTGCTCGAAGTCCGCGGCGAAGGCGTCGAGCTCGGCGGGCACGCGCGCGTAGCCGCCGAAATGGAAGCGGTCGTCCAGGTCCCAGCTGCCGCGCCGGCCACCGAAGGCCGCCAGCTGGAGGGCCTCTGTGCCGGCGGTCAGGAAGCCTCCCTTGAGGACGGGCACGCCCAGGGCGCGCTGCCCGGGCGAAAGACCGGCGGCCAGTCCCGCCAGTGTGCCGCCCGTGCCGCAGGCCACGGCGACGACCCCGGCCCGGTCGCGCAGTTCCGCGCCGAGCGCCCGGCAGCCGCGTACGGCCTCGGCGTTGCTGCCGCCCTCGGGGACGACGTAGGCCTCCTCGGCGTCCGCCGCGCGCAGGATCGCGGCCAGGGCCTGGGGATCGGACGTGCGGCGGTAGGTCGCCCGGTCGACGAAGTGCAGTCGCATGCCGTCGGCCGTGCAGCGGGCCAGGGAGGGGTTGAGGGGCCGGCCTGCCAGCTCGTCGCCGCGCACGACACCGACCGTGGGAATGCCGAGCAGCCGGCCGGCCGCGGCGGTGGCGCGCAGGTGGTTGGACCACGCGCCGCCGAAGGTGACGACGGTACGGCCGGCCGCCGCCGCGAGATTCGGCGCCAGCTTGCGCCACTTGTTGCCGATCAGCTCCGGGTGGATCAGGTCGTCCCGCTTCAGCAGCAGCCGGACGCCCCGGCGCTCGAACCGGCCGTCCACGACCTCCCGCAGCGGCGAGGGCAGCCGGGGGCGCAGGGCGGCGAGGCCTGCGGTGTCGGAGCTGGTCACCGGTCCATTGTCACCCGGGCGTGGGAGGCGAGTCTCGGGGCTGACGCCCGGGCGGGGCTGCGGCTGCCCGCGTCGGCCCCGGTTTGCGCAGCAGAACGATCAGCGGTGGGCCGCCCCGCGGGTCACCGGATCGCGCAGCCGAGGGACGAGGTGCGGGCGAACGGGAGGTTCGGGTTGCCCTTGAGGTGGTGGACGCTTGAGGCGGTGGACGAAGTCCCACGCCGTGTGCAGCGGCCGGCCGGTGCTCCGGTGTCCGCCGCAGACGCTGCCGACCGCCGTGACGGGGCCCCACTGCCCAGTCGTACGAAGATCCATTCCCGCTCTTTCGTGTAATAGCACCGCGACGCCGAGTGAGGAAGGCTTGCCCGTGCACAGCGATGCCCGAGGCGTATGGGCGTCGGTCTCAAGCGGGAGGGCAGTTCTCTATGTCGGTAGGCGAAGAGGTCCGCACGGAGCAGACCAAGCCGCAGCAGAGTCTCGGCACGGCGGCCGCGCGGAACCTGGCCACCACGACCAAGTCCGTGCCACAGATGCAGGAGATCAGTTCCCGCTGGCTGCTGCGGATGCTGCCCTGGGTCGACATCCAGGGTGGTACGTACCGGGTGAACCGGCGGCTGACGTTCGCCGTGGGCGACGGCCGCCTGACGTTCGTGAAGACCGGTGACCGTGTCGAGATCATCCCCGCCGAACTGAGCGAGCTGCCGGCGCTCCGGTCGTACGAGGACGAGGAGGTGCTCTTCGACATCGCCCGCCGCTGCGAGCAGCGGGAGATCCCGGCGGGCGAGGTGATCGTCTCGTTCGGCAGCCAGGCCGACGAGGTGTACCTGCTCGCGCACGGCAGGGTCGAGAAGGTCGGCACGGGCCCGTACGGGGAAGACGAGTCCCTCGGAGTCCTCGCCGACGGCTCCTACTTCGGCGACGACGCGCTCCTCAACGAGGACGCGATCTGGGAGTACACGGCCCGCGCGCTCACCGCGTGCACAGTCCTCGTGCTGCCCCGCCAGGAGTTCGCGCAGATCGCCGAGCGCTCGGACACCCTGCGCACACACCTCCAGCAGCGCCGCTCGATCCCCTCGCAGCGCTCCAACAAGTACGGCGAGAAGGAGATCGACCTCTCCTCCGGCCACTCGGGCGAGCCGGACATCCCGCACACGTTCGTCGACTACGAGGCCAGCCCCCGTGAGTACGAACTGAGCGTCGCCCAGACCGTGCTGCGCATCCACTCGCGCGTGGCCGACCTCTACAACCAGCCCATGAACCAGACCGAGCAGCAGATCCGGCTGACCGTCGAGGCGCTGAAGGAGCGCCAGGAGCACGAGCTCATCAACAACCGCGACTTCGGGCTCCTGCACAACTGCGAGTACGACCAGCGGATCCAGCCGCACGACGGCGTGCCCGGCCCGGACGACATGGACGAACTGCTCAGCCGGCGCCGCGGCACCAAACTGCTCCTCGCCCACCCGCGTGCCATCTCCGCGTTCGGACGCGAGCTCAACAAGCGGGGCCTCGTCCCCGAGACCATCGACATGGCCGGCAACCGCATCCCCACCTGGCGCGGTGTGCCGATCTTCCCGTGCAACAAGATCCCCGTGACGGAAGCCCGCACGACGTCGATCATCGCCCTGCGTACCGGCGAGGCCGACCAGGGCGTCATCGGCCTGCGGGCCTCCGGCATCCCGGACGAGATCGAGCCGAGCCTGTCGGTGCGCTTCATGGGCATCAACGAACAGGCCATCATCAAGTACCTGGTCACGGCTTACTACTCGGCCGCGGTCCTGGTACCGGACGCGCTCGGCGTCCTGGAGAACGTCGAGATCGGCCGCTGGCAGTGACGCTCCCGGTGCAACCGCCGTGTCCCCGCCCGTCAGGGCGGGGACATCCTCGAAGTACGCGCCCAGCGGCAGCGGAAGCGCCACCGTCCGCTCATTCTCCGAGGCGGTCCCATGGGTGAGTCCCTCACGGGGTTCAGGACGAAGACGGCGCTGCCCGCCTCAGGTGGGCAGCGCGGCGCCGAGCCCCGGCAGGAGGCCGGGGCGCCCGAAAGGCGGGAGCCCACCGGGAGGCCGCGGGACGGCCGGCCGGAACCGGCCGAGGGGCACGAGGCGGTCATGCTCCTGGAGCGGGCCAGGGTGGAGGTCGATCCGGTGCTGCGGGCGGCTCTCGGCTCGTTGCCTGCCCCGATGCGCCGGATCGCGCTCTACCACTTCGGTTGGGAGATGGCCGACGGAACCCCGGCCGGGGGCGGCTCGGGCAAGGCGATCCGCCCCGCGCTCGTCCTCGCCGCCGCAGCCGCCCTGGGAGGACCCGAGGCACGCCTCGCGGCGGCCCGGGCGGCCGCTGCGGTGGAGCTGATCCACAACTTCACCCTGCTGCACGACGACGTGATGGACCGTGACGCCACCCGCCGTCACCGGCCCACGGTCTGGACCGTGTTCGGCGACGCCGACGCGATCCTCGTAGGCGACACCCTGCAGGCACTGGCCCTGCGGCTGCTCGCGCGGGACCCGCACTCGGCGGCACCGGCCGCCGCCGCCCTTCTCGCGGACTGCGTGGTCGAACTGTGCGCGGGGCAGCACGCGGACACGACCATGGAGCGGTGCGCCCCCGGCGATGTCACGCTCGACGAGGTGCTCGCCATGGCGGAGGCCAAGACGGGTGCCCTGCTCGGCAGCGCCTGCGCGATCGGCGGGCTCTACGCGGGCGCCTCGGACTCCGAAGTGGCGGCGCTGGACGCGTTCGGCCGGGAAGCCGGGCTGGCCTTCCAGCTCATCGACGACGTCATCGGCATATGGGGCGACCCGCGCCGCACCGGCAAGCCAGTCGGCGCGGACCTGGCCGCCCGCAAGAAGTCCCTGCCCGTCGTCGCCGCCTTCGCCTCCGGCACCCCGGCGGCGGCCGAACTCGCCGAACTGTACGCACGCCCGCACGAGGAGGAGGACCTGGACCACATCGCCCTGACCGTGGAGCGCGCGGGCGGCCGTGACTGGGCGCAGGGCCAGGCGGCCGACCGGATGGCCCGGGCGATGGAGCAACTCGCACGCGCGGTGCCGGACCCGGAGGCTGCGGGCGGGCTGCTGGCCCTCGCCGAGTTCGTCACGCGGCGCAGCAGTTGACGGTGGCGGGAGTGGACGGCCGGTGGATGTTGACGGTCGGCGGGCGTCGACCATCGACAGGAGTTGACCATCGGCGGGCGGCGACCATGGGCGGGAGTTGATGCTCGGCAGCGGTTGACTGATGGCGGCAGTTGAGGGCACGGCAGCGGCTGAGCGTCGGCGGCATCTCGTGCCCCTTCGGGTGCCCGGAGGGCAGGACCCCGGAGCGCCGGGGGCCGTGCGGCTCCTGACCCCGCACGGCCACCGGCCTCCGGCCGGTGGGTCCCGCATCTGCCCCACGGTGTGCGGGGCCCGCCCCTTCGAGTACGCCCTCACCCGTGTCGCATGACCGGCCGCCTTTGTGCGATTGTTCGACTGGTTTGCGCCAACGTCCCGCACCGTCCCGCCCAAGGGTCATCGGTCGCCCTACGATCAACGCCCGTCAGGACGACCGAAGGGGCGGGGCATGGGCGTGGCGATCCGGACGGTGGGCGAGGGGGACCGGGAGCTGGTCGTCCGGCTTCTCGACGAGGCGTTCCAGGATGATCCCGTGAGCGGCTGGGTCTTCCCCTGCGTGGAGGACCGCCGTGCCAAGCACCCGGGCCTCATGGCCGCTTTCGCGGACATCGTGCTCGCGGCCGGCCGCGTCGATGTCACCGAGGACGGCTCGGCCTGTGCGCTGTGGCTGTCCCTGCCCGGCGACGACCATGACGGCGGCGCCGAGGACGACGGTCCGGCTCAGGTGCGGGAGGCCGTCGACCCGGACAACGAGCGCATCGAGATGATCGGCCGGCTGACGGCAGCCGTCCATCCCTCCGGGCGGGCCCACGAGTACCTGTGGATGATCGGCGTGGCGCCCGGCCGCCAGGGCGAGGGCCTCGGCACCGCGCTCATCGAGTCGGTTCTCGACCGCTGCGACCGGGAGGGGCGGCCCGCATACCTGGAGGCGAGCAGCGCCCGCAGCCGCCGGCTGTACGAGCGTCTCGGGTTCGAACTCGCCGGTCCGGTCCTCGATCTTCCCGACGGCCCGGCCATGTGGCCGATGTGGCGCGAGCCCAGGCCGCACACGGCCGCGTAGGGCTCATCCGGGCGACCCCGGCGTCTCCTGGCCCGTCTGGCCCTCTGGGGCCCGCTGCGCCTTCTGGTTCTCCGGGCCCCCGGCCGCTCTTGCCCCTCCGGACCCCCATGCCCCTCCGGCGATACCGTGGCCACGATCCGTTCCACCAGCCCGTCCGGTACGCCCAATCCGGGCAGAACGCCCTCCAGAACGCCCGGCAGCGTCAGGTGCTCCAGGAGCAGGCCGAGCATGGCCAGATAGAGCACGGCGACGGACTCGTCGCCGCCGGGCAGCCCGGCCGTCCGGTGGAACTCCATGGCCTCCTCCAGGTCACCGTGCACCGACTTGGTGTAGGAGGCGAGCAGTTCGGGGCGCCGGGTGGCCTCCAGGCGTAGCTCCATGAGGGCCAGGTAGCCCGTGCGGTCGCGGGTCGCGCGGGCCATGAGGTCGTGCACGAAGGCCATGACCAGCGAGTGGTCCTTCGGCCGGGCCATCAGCCCGGCCACCACGTCCGGGTCGGGCGCGAGCCGAACGTGCAGCCGGGTGTCGATCTGGCGCAGCAGATCGGCGCGGCCGGCGGAGTAGTTGGAGGCGGTGCCCACGGGCACGCCGGCCTCCGTGTCCGCCGCGCGGAACGTCAGCCCGCGCGCCCCCTTGCGCGCGAGCACCTCGATACCGGCGTCGACGAGACCGGCCCGGCGTTCGGGATTGCAGACCACGCGGTGTCCCTTCTCTCACTTTCCGTGGCTCGCGGATGACCCCTTGCAGTCACTACACGTGCAGTACTACAACTGGAGTTGTTCAGCGACAGCCTCTGAAAAGAGACCGGCTTGCGAAAGCTCACGTACTTCATCGCCTGTTCCATCGACGGCTTCATCGGAGACCCGGACGGCGACGCGGCGTCGATGTTCCCCTTCGTCGACGAGGAGTTTTTCGACTTCCTGAAGACGGAGTATCCGGAGACCTTGCCGACCCGGGGACGCCAGGCACTCGGCCTCGACGACCTGCCGAACAAGCGGTTCGACACCGTCATCCAGGGCCGCGGCAGCTACGACCTCGCCCTCAAGGAGAACAACCCCAGCCCCTACGCCCACCTGCGCGAGTACGTAGCCTCCAGCACCCTGAAGGAGTCGCCCGACCCGAACGTCGAGATCATCCCGGACGACCTGGTCGGCAAGGTCCGCGAACTGAAGGCGGAGGGGGGCGAATTCGGCATCTACCTGTGCGGCGGCTCGCGGATCGCGGGAGAGCTGCTTGACGAGATCGACGAGCTCGTCATCAAGACCTATCCGCTCGTGTACGGGGCGGGCATGCCCATGTTCGGCTCCGGATTCGCGCTCTCGGAGTTCACCCTGGAGTCGGTGCGCACGTTCGGCAACGGCGTGCTGGTGCGCACGTACAGCAGGAAGCGCTGAGTCCCGACCGGCCTGCCCTGAGGGCCTGGGCAGCGAAGAACACGTCTGTCCGACCTGTGGGCAGCGAGTGCGGACAGCCAGTGGGGGACAGGCGTCCGGCGGCACAAGACGCTGGGCGCATCGGTCCCGTGGGGGTGTGGGCCCGTGCCGCAACCCCGAGGCGTTGTTCGCGGTGGCCGGGCAGCGGCCCGCGCAGGGCGTGCTCGGCAATCCGCGCGACTGGATGGGTCTGGCAGGAGACCAGGCCGGGCGAGTCACCCGACCTACCTCCCTGCCCGACGCCCGAGGCCGGGGCGGCCATGTGCGCGTTCACCGACGGCGGCTAGGGTGTAGTGACCCGCCGCCGGCCCGTCTCCGGATCCCGGGTGGTCAGGCAGTACGGGATGCCCGCCGGGTCGCGCATGACCGTCCAGCCGGAGAAGCCGGCCACGAAGACGGCCCCGAGTTCCTCGTGCCGGGCCCGGGTCGCCGTGACGTCCGCGCAGGCGAGGTCGAGGTGGGCGGAGGCCGGGCGCTCCTCGTCGAGGCGTTGCAGGAGCAGACGGACCGGCAGGCCGCGCGGTGGCTCGACCACGTGGAACTCCGGCAGGGCGCCCGGCAGCGACGCCCAGTCCGCGAGCAGCGCGCCCCAGAAAGCGACCTCGGTGTCGTAGGCCGAAGGCGGGACGTCCAGGCACACCTGGTCGAGCCGGCTGCCCCGCACCACGCCCGGCCGGGTCGACTGCCCGCGCCAGGGATCCGCGCAGAACGACTGCCCGCCGGGCGAGCGCAGCACGACGAGTGAACCGAGGTCCTCCACCACGCTCGCGCCGAGCCGCACCGCCGCGCCGGCGAACCCCGGTACGTCGTCGACGCAGAAGTCCAGGTGCGCGCCGCCGGAACCCGACCCGACCGCCTGTGCCTTGACGCTCGCGTCGGCGCCGTCCGGGAGCAGCGTGACGAACTCGTCGTGCTCCCCGCGCGGTTCGGAGAGGCGGGTGCCGGTGACCTCCGTCCAGAAGGCACAGGCGGCGGCGAAGTCCTCGCCCGGGCGGTCGATGAAGGCGTATGTCCAGCGGATCCTCATGGGCGCGATCGTAGACGCGCCCGTCGCCGCCACCTGCGTGAACCTTGCCGGCCTGTGCCTGCCGTTCCCCCTCCCCGGCCTGGGCTTGTTTGCATGCAGTAATGGACCACATCACGTTCCTCGTGGCGGTCGTCATCGTCACGGCACTCGCCTTCGACTTCACCAACGGATTCCACGACACGGCGAACGCGATGGTCACGTCCATCGCCACCGGCGCGCTCGCTCCCTGTACGGCGGTCCTGATCAGCGGTGTCCTCAATGTCGTCGGCGCCTTTCTGGCCACCGAGGTCGCCAGGACCATCTCGGACGGCATCGTGGACGAGACCCTCGTCATCCCAGGCATGATCTTCGCGGGGCTGGTCGGGGCGATCCTCTGGAACCTGCTGACCTGGCTCGTCGGACTGCCCTCCAGTTCCTCGCACGCCCTGTTCGGCGGGCTGATCGGGGCCGTGTGGGTCGGGGCGGGCAGCCACGGCGTGGACTTGGGCAGGGTCGTCGAGAAGGTGCTGGTGCCGGCGGTGGTCTCGCCAGTCGTGGCCGGTGCCGCGGCGCTGCTCGCCACCTGCCTCGCCTACCGGCTCACCGGCCGCGCCCGCGAGGACTCCGTAGCCAAGGGCTTCCGCGCCGGCCAGGGCGCCTCGGGCAGCATCCTCGGTGCGGGGCTCGGCCCCATGCTCGCGGAGGTCCGCTGGGGCGTCGCCGGCCGTATGGCCGTCGCCTGGACGATCACCGTGCCCGCGGCCGCGCTGGCCGGAGGACTGGCCGTCGCGGTCGTCCGGAACGGCGGCGACCTCGGCACGGCCGTCGTCGCCCTGGTCGGCATGGCCCTCGCCGCGGGCATCGTGCTCGTCTCGCGCCGCAACCCGGTGCACGCGCGCAACGTCAACGACGCCCACGGGGTTCCCCTCTCCACCGAGCCACCGGCCAAGGTCGGCACGGCGGCCTGAACGACCGGGAGCCGACTCGCCTCGGGACCGGACCGCACCCGGCCACGGACAACGCCAGCCACCCGTGTGCGGCAGAGCCGTCCATGGGAAGGCCACCGGTCGCGCACTGACGTCGTCGGGGGAGAGGTCCGCTGGGGTCAGGCGGTGGACAGGGCGCTCAGGGCAGCGTCCAGGCGGGCGGTGGCGTCGTCGGCGACGGGCTTGAGGGTCTCGAGGCCAGTGAGGGTGACCATGGTGCCTGGTCGAGGGCCTGGACGAGCGTGGTGTCGCCGTCGCGGCGGACGACGACGTCGCAGGGCAGGAGCAGGCCGATGCTGCGGTCGGCTTCCAGGGCCTGGCGGGCGAGCGGCGGGATGCAGGCGCCGAGGATCAGGTAGTCCTCCATGTCGTGGTCGAGCTTGGCCTTGACGTCGATCTCGGTGAGGACGCCGAAGCCCTGATCGCTCAGGGCCCTCGTACGGCGGTGACGGCGGTGTCGAAGTCAGCGCCGAAGTCGGCGCCGAGGCGGCCGGTGCGGTCGTAGGACACGGGCCCTCCCGGCGGGTGCGGAACGACTGATTCCTCAATACCCCACCGGGTACCCGCCAGACTTCAGGCGATGCCTTGGGTGGGCGCTTTCCGCCTGTGGAATACCCCCTCGGGTATAGCTGTTAGGGTGGGCATCAGATACCCCCCGGGGTACACCGTCCGAGAGGAGTCGTGAGTCGTGTTCTTTGTCGACACCCTGGAATTCGAGGGCCTGGGCAACCGCAGCTACCTGGCCGGCGGGCCCCGTGCCGCGGTGGTCATCGACCCGCCGCGCGACATCGACCAGGTCATGGCCGCAGCGGCCCGCCGAGGGGTGCGCATCTCTTTCGTGGCCGAGACCCATGTGCACAACGACTACGTCACCGGCGGCCTGGAGCTGGCCCGCGTCACCGGCGCCCAGTACCTGGTGCCGGCCGGGGCGCACGTGTCCTTCGCCCGCACCCCCGTTGCCGACGGCGAGACCGTGACGGTGGACGAAGGCCTGGTGCTGCGCGCCATGGCCACTCCGGGGCACACCCCGCACCACACCTCCTACGCCCTCACCGAGGACGGGCGTGGTGTGGCGGCGTTCACCGGCGGGTCGTTGCTGATCGGCACCGTGGGCCGGCCGGACCTGGTCGAGCCGCGGCTGACCGAGCAACTGGCCCGTGCTCAGCACGCCTCCGCCCACCGGCTGGCCGACGAACTGGACGACGAGGTGCCGGTGCTGCCCACCCACGGGTTCGGCAGCTTCTGCTCCTCGTCCCAGACCGAGGGGGACGCGACCACGATCGGCAAGGAGCGCGAGACGAACGACGCGCTGACCCTGGACGTGGACGCCTTCGTCGCCCAAGTGCTCGCCGGGCTGGACGACGTGCCCGCGTACTACGCGCACATGGGCCCGGCCAACGCCGCGGGTCCCGCGCCGGTCGACCTCACCCCGCCCGAGCGTGCCGACGCCGAGGAGATCGCCTTCCGGCTGGCCGCGGGGGAGTGGGTGGTCGACCTGCGCAGCCGCACGGCGTTCGCCGAGGGGCACGTGGCCGGGGCGTACAACTTCGAGGCCGAGGGCAAGCTCGCCACCTACCTGGCGTGGCTGATGCCGTGGGGCAAGCCGGTCACCCTGCTCGCCGACACCCCGGAGCAGGTCGCCGACGCGCAGCGGGAGCTGGCGCGGGTGGGCATCGACCGCCCGGCCGCCGCCGCCACGGGTGATCCGGCCGGCTGGGTCCGTGAGGGCGAGCAGCTCGCCTCCTTTCCCCGTGCCCGCTTCGCCGATCTCGCCGATGTCCGTGAGCGCGGCGACGACGTGGTCGTCCTGGACGTGCGGCGGGACTCGGAGCGCGCAGGCGGCTCCGTCGACGGCTCGGTCCACATCCCGATCCACGAGTTGCACGGCCGCATCGGCGAGGTGCCGCCCGGGACGGTATGGGTGCACTGCGCCGGCGGGATGCGCGCGGCGATCGCCGCCTCCCTGCTCGACGCCGCCGGCCGCGACGTGGTCGCCGTCGACGACGGCTTCGACGCCGCGGCGGATGCCGGGCTGGCCCTGACCTCCGGCTGACCCCCGTTTTCGCCGCACGGAAGGAAACGTGTGATGTCCCTCCTTCGCCGAAACGGGCCCCGCGTCACGGTCGACGAGGCCCGCAGCCGTACCAGCGGCGATCAGCCCGGCGCCGTCCTGCTGGACGTCCGGGAGAAACCCGAATGGACCGCGGGCCACGCCCCGGGCGCCG
Organism: Streptomyces sp. NPDC033136; assembly: GCF_055578235.1. NCBI lineage: Bacteria > Bacillati > Actinomycetota > Actinomycetes > Kitasatosporales > Streptomycetaceae > Streptomyces > Streptomyces sp. NPDC033136. Next base: position 57,316 of record NZ_JBVIPD010000013.1, on the reverse strand, counting down.
TCCACGTACCACTGACGAAACTGACCACCGGCGGCACGCTGCCGCCCGAGGCGCAGGGGCGGCCGCTGGTGGTGATCTGCCGCAGCGGTCACCGCTCCCAGCATGCGGCCAAGCTCCTCGCCGAACGCGGAGCGCAGGCGGTGGACGTCGAGGGCGGCATGAACGCGTGGGCCGCCGCCGGGCACCCGGTCGTCGACGAACGCGGGAACAGCGGCCGAATAGCGTGACCGTACTCGTTCTCGCCCTCATGGCCGGGGCCGTCATCGGTCTCGCTCTCGGAGCTCTCGGCGGTGGCGGCAGCGTCCTTGCCGTACCGGCGCTGATCTACCTGCTCGGCTTCACTCCGGCGGCGGCCACCACGGCCAGCCTGATCATCGTCACCGCCACCTCCGTCACCGCCCTGTACGCCCACACCAGAGACGGGAACGTGGCGTGGAGGACAGGGGCGCTGTTCGCCGCGGCGGGCATCGTCCCCGCCTTCCTCGCCGGCGCCGCCGCCGGGCGCCTGCCCGCAGAGGTGCTGACGGCGGCCTTCGCGGGCGTCGCCGCGCTGGCGGCCATGCGCATGCTGCGATCGTCCGCGTCCGAGCCACCGGACCGGATCCATCCCGGCAGGGCGGCCGGCGCCGGTGCCGGGCTGGGTGCCGTGACGGGCTTTCTGGGGGTCGGTGGGGGCTTCCTCGCCGTGCCCGCCCTGGTGAGCGTCCTGGGACTGGCCATGCGGCGGGCGGTTGGCACCAGCCTGCTGGTCATCACTGTGAACTCGCTGGCCGCGCTCGCTGCTCGCGCCGGTACCGGTGGCGGGCTCCACTGGGAGATCATCGGCCCCTTCACCGGAGCCGCGATCCTGGGCGCCTGGGACGGCAAAAGGCTCGCGACGAAGGTCTCCGGCGCCACTCTTCAGAGGGCCTTCGCCGGTGTCCTGCTGGCGGTGGCGGCCCTCATGTTCGTTGACGTGATCGTCTGACCACAGGGCCGCCGACGCCTCCGGCCGGAGACAGGGACCGGGAGAGCTTGGCCGGTTGACCCGGGGCCGCCGCGATACTCCGTGCCCGGGGCGGCGAACGCCTGGCCGCCAAGGTCAGCGACCGCTGCAGCGCACCTTCGCCGTCATGCCTCAGGCCAGCGAGAGGAACAGTTTCTCCAACCGGGTGCGCATCTGCTCCCGGTCACCGGAAGCGGCCATGTCCGCATCGGTCAGGCAGTGTTGCAGGCCGGTGGCGATGATCGCGAAACCCGCTTTGTCCAAGGCCCGGGAGGCCGCCGCGAGCTGCGTGACCACGTCCTCGCAGTCCCGCCCCTCCTCGATCATCTTGATCACGCCGGCGATCTGGCCCTGCGCCCGGCGCAGCCGGTTGACCACCGTCTTCAGTTCCTCAGCCGCCATCGCAAGTTCCACAACCCACACTCCTTCGGGATACCCCCTTGGGTATCCTACCGAAGGGATAACCCCAACCGAGCAAAGGAAAATCCCCCCGTGGCACCCACCCCCGCCCTCACCGCCGACCAGGTCGACGCCCGCCTGCACGAGCTGACCGTCATCGACGTGCGCACCCCCGGCGAATACGCCTCCGGTCACCTGCCCGGCGCCCACAACATCCCCCTCGACCACCTCGACAGCGCTCTGCCCGCGCTGAAGACCGCTGCCGGTCGCGGCGACCTCCTCGTCGTGTGCGCGTCCGGCGCCCGCTCCGCGACCGCCTGCCACCGCCTGGCCGAACAGGGCATCGCCGCCGCCACCCTCACCGGCGGCACCACCGTCTGGACGCAGCTCGGCCACGACACCCACCGGCCCGCCGGCACCCCCGCCCCCTGGGCCATGGACCGCCAGGTCCGCCTCGCGGCCGGATCCCTCGTCCTGACCGGCCTGATCGCCGGACAGCGGTGGAGCGCGGCCCGCTGGCTCTCCGCGGGCGTCGCCGGCGGCCTGGTCTTCTCCGCCCTCACCAACACCTGCGGCATGGCCAAGGTCCTGGCCACACTCCCCCACAACCAGCCCAGGGCCACCGACCTGGACGCCACCCTCGCCGCCCTGGCCGGCTGACACCACCACCGTGAGATCGGGCGGAGCGCGGGTGGTGTGACCGGCCACGGTGCCGGCGGCGGTGCGGCTGACGCGGTGCAGGCGGGGCTGGGCGTCGCCGTCGCGTAAGAGCGCGCCGCCGGCGGCGAGGAGGGCACGTGCAGGCAACCTCGTGGCTCAGCGGCATGGCGACGCCGACGGGGACTGGCCGCGAGGGCGCGGATCGTCCTCGGCACGCGTCCATCCCCGCCGGCGTCGCACCTCGGATCCGCGCTCACCTGTGGCCGGGCGAAGAAGACCGCACCCGGACCGCCATGGACGCCGTTGCCGGCGGCCTGCGGACCGGGTGCGGACCGGGTGCGGACCGGAAGACCGAGCGATCCAGGAGATCGCAGGTCACACGGCATGATCAAAGATCAGGCCTTCTTGGTCTCCCAGAAGATCTTGTCGATCTGGGCGATGTAGTCCAGCGCCTTCTGGCCGGTGGCCGGGTCGGTCGAACCCTTGGCGGCCGAGAGGGCCTTCAGGGTGTCGTTGACCAGCTGGTGCAGCTCCGGGTACTTCTCGAAGTGCGGGGGCTTGAAGTAGTCGCTCCAGAGCACCGAGACGTGGTGCTTCGCGAGTTCGGCGCGCTGCTCCTTGATGGTGGTGGCGCGGGCCTGGAAGTGCGGGTCGTCATTGCCGGCCATCTTCTCCTGGATGGCCTTGACCGACTCCGCCTCGATGCGGGCCTGGGCGGGGTCGTACACACCGCAGGGAAGGTCGCAGTGCGCACTGACCTTGACCTTGGGGGCAAACAGGCGGGAAAGCATGGAGCATTCCTTCCTCGTGATCGTCTTCTCACAGGGGACACTACTCCGTGACGGAGGGGTTTTCGCGAGTGCCCCCATGGGCTTAGGACAAAAGTCCGGGGTGAGACTGAGACTGGCGGAGGAAAGAACCGGGGAGGTGCCGGGTGATGCCGGAGCTGTCGCAGGAGTCCGAGCGCGGGGGGCCCTCCGCGCCCTTCGGGGTGGCCGAGGTGACCGGGCCGTCCATGGTGCCCACGCTGTATCACGGGGACCGGCTCCTGGTGCACTACGGGGCCCGGATCAGGCCCGGTGACGTCATCGTGCTGCGGCATCCGTTCCAGCAGGACCTGCTCGTGGTGAAGCGGGCCGCCCAGCGGCGCGAGAGCGGCTGGTGGGTGCTCGGGGACAACACCTACGCCGGCGGCGACAGCACCGACTACGGCGTCGTGCCCGACGACCTGGTGCTGGGACGCGTCCGGTTCCGCTACCGGCCGCTCAGGCCCGGCCGGCGCTCGCCCTGGGCGCTGCTCGGCTGGGTGCTCTCGGCCGCCAGGCCCGTCTTCTCGGGCACCTCGGGCCGGGCCGCCTCCAGGCGCTTGCGGGCCCGGTAGGCCGCCACGTTGGCGCGGGTCGCGCAGCGGTCGGAGCAGTAGCGCCGGGAGCGGTTGGTGGAGGTGTCCAGGTAGGCGTTGCGGCACGGCGCGGCCTCGCACAGGCCGAGCCGGTCCACTCCGTACTCGGTGAGGTGGAACGCCAGGCCCATCGCCGCGATCGCCGCGTAGCCCGCCGTCGCGTTGGACGGGTGATCCGCCAGGTGCATGTGCCACAGGGGGCGGCCGTCGTCGTCGCGGAAGTCGTGCCCGGAGATCTGCGGGCTCACAGGGAACTCCAGCAGCAGCGAGTTCAGCAGGTCCACGGCGAGCTGCTCGTCACCGCTGTCGGCCGCCTCGAAGACCGCGCGCAGCCGGGCCCGCACCGAGCGGAAGCGGGTCACGTCCGCGTCCGTGGCGCGGCGGGCTGCCGACTGCTGGCCGCCGAACAGGTCGCGAACGGCCTCGACCGACGTCAGCGTGTCCTTGCCCCGGGCCGGTTCCTCGGTGTTGACGAGGCGCACTGCGTAGTCCGAGTAATAGGCCAGTTCCACTTGTAGTCCTTACAGAGGGGCTTTATGGTCGTGAGCGCGCACTGGTAACAGCTGATGGCGCTTCCAGGGTATTACGAGGGAGGGGCCCGATGACGGACGCGGACATCACCTCGGCCACCGCCGACTGGCAGGCCTGGCAGAAGAGCTGGGACCGGCAGCAGGGGTGGTACCTGCCCGACCGTGAGGAGCGGTTCCGGATCATGCTGGATGGGGGTCCCTCCATGCCTTTCGGGCTATGGGGGAGGTCGAGGCCCTTGTGGGCACGGCACCGCGCGTCCTCGACCTCGCCTGCGGCACGGGCAGTATCACCGCCGGCTCCTCGCCCGGTTCCCGGACGCCACCAGCACCGGCGTCGACCTCGACCCGGCGCTCCTGGCCATCGCCGACGGCACCTTCGCGCGCGACGACCGGGTCAGCCTCGTGACCGCCGACCTCAAGGACCCCGGCTGGCCGACGAGGCTGCCGCACGAGTCGTACGACGCCGTCCTGACCGCGACGGCTCTGCACTGGCTGCACCGGGAACCCCTCGCGGACCTCTACGGCCAGGTCGCGGGACTCGTCCGCGCCGACGGTGTCTTCATGAACGCGGACCACATGATCGACGAGACGACGCCCCGGATCAACGCCGCCGACCGCGCGCAGCGCCACACCCGCATGGAACAGGCCAGGGAATCCGGCGTCCTCGGCTGGACCGAGTGGTGGCAGCTCGCCGCCCAGGACCCGGTCCTCGCCGAGCCCACCGCCCGGCGCTACGAGATCTACGGCGACCACGCGGACGGCGACATGCCGTCGGTGCAGTGGCACGCGCGCGTGCTGCGCGAGAAGGGATTCGGCGAGGCCAGGCCGGTGTGGTGCTCGCCCTCGGACACCCTGCTGCTCGCCGTGAAGTAGACCGCGCGCAGGGGGCGGTACGGAGTTCCCGTACCGCCCCCTCGCCGTGCGTACCGTCAGAGCACCTTGGACAGGAACGACTTCGTCCGCTCGTGCTGCGGGTTCGTCAGCACCTCGCGCGGGTGACCGGATTCGACCACCACACCGCCGTCCATGAAGACCAGGCTGTCGCCCACCTCGCGGGCGAAGCCCATCTCGTGGGTGACGACGATCATCGTCATGCCGGACTCGGCGAGGTCCCGCATGACGTCCAGGACGTCACCGACCAGCTCCGGGTCGAGCGCCGACGTCGGCTCGTCGAACAGCATCAGCTTTGGCTCCATGGCGAGGGCCCGCGCGATGGCGACGCGCTGCTGCTGGCCGCCGGAGAGCTGCGAGGGGTAGCTGCCCGCCTTGTCGGCCAGGCCGACCCGGTCCAGCAGTTCCAGCGCGCGCTGCCGGGCCTGGCCCCTGTTCACGCCCTTGACCTGGATCGGCGCCTCCATGATGTTGTCGACGGCCGTCATGTGCGGGAACAGGTTGAAGCGCTGGAAGACCATGCCGATGTCCCGGCGCTTCAGGGCGACCTCCCGGTCCTTCAGCTCGTAGAGCTTGTCGCCCTTCTGGCGGTAGCCGACCAGCTCGCCGTCGACGTACAGGCGGCCGGCGTTGATCTTCTCCAGGTGGTTGATGCACCTGAGGAAGGTCGACTTGCCCGAGCCGGAGGGGCCGATGAGGCAGAACACCTCGCCGGACTTCACCTCCAGATCGATGCCCTTGAGGACCTCGACGGGGCCGAAACTCTTGTGGACGCCCTCGGCCTTGACCATGGCGGTCATGCGGTGCCTCCCGTCGACGCCGAGCGGTTGGACAGGGACAGCACGTTCGCCTTGATCTTCTGGAACGGGGTGGCCGGGAGCGACCGGCTCGAACCACGCGCGTAGTACCGCTCCAGGTAGTACTGGCCGATGCTGAAGACCGAGGTCAGCAGCAGGTACCAGGACGCCGCCAGGAACAGCATCTCGGCGGGGGCGCCGGAGGTCTGGCCGATGTCCTGGGCGGCGCGGAGCAGCTCGGGATACTGGACCACCGACACCAGCGAGGTCGTCTTCAGCATGTTGATGACCTCGTTGCCCGTCGGCGGCACGATCACGCGCATCGCCTGCGGGATGACGATCCGGCGCAGCGTCCTGGCGTGGCTCATGCCCAGCGCGTGCGACGCCTCGGTCTGGCCCTCGTCGACGGAGAGCAGACCGGCCCGGCAGATCTCCGCCATGTACGCGGCCTCGTTGAGGCCGAGGCCCAGCAGCGCCGTCAGGAACGGGGTCATGAAGTCCGACCACTCGTCCTTGTAGACCGGCCCGAGGTTGATGTACTCGAAGACCAGGCCCAGGTTGAACCAGACGATCAGCTGCACCAGGACCGGGGTGCCGCGGAAGAACCAGATGTAGAACCACGCGATCGACGAGGTCACCGGGTTCTTCGACAGGCGCATCACGGCGAGCAGGACGCCGCCGACGATGCCGATCAGCATGGACAGCACGGTCAGCAGGAGCGTCTTGCCCACGCCGTTGAGGATGCGGTCGTCGAAGAAGTAGTCCGGGATCGCATCCCAGTTGATCTTGCCCTGGGAGAACGCGTAGACGATGCCGCCCAGCAGGGCGAGCGTGACGACGGCCGAGACGTACCGCCCGTAGTGCCGGACCGGAATGGCCTTGATGGCCTCCGGTCCGGCCGGGGGCGTGTCGCCCGTCGTCTTGTCGATGTCAACAGTCACGGGTGTTGCCTTTCAGTGCCGCTGTGTCGCGGTCACTTGCCGCCGTTGATGGTGGCTTCCTCGATGGCGCCGTCCGTGACGCCCCACTTCTTCATGATCTTCTCGTACTCGCCGTTCGCGATGACGGCGTCCAGCGCGGCCTTGAGGGCGTCCCGCAGCTCCGTCTGGTTCTTGGCGACCGCGATGCCGTACGGAGCGGCCTCGACCTGCTCGCCGACCAGCTCGAAGTCCTTGCCGCCGCCGGAGGTCTTCACGGCGTACGCGGCGACCGGGAAGTCGGACGAGCCGGCGTCGGCACCGCCCGCACGCAGGCGGGTCTGGGCCTGCTGGTCGTTGTCGAAGGGCTCGATGGCGATCTTCTTGCCCTTCGGGCACTTCTTCGACTCGGCCTTGGCCAGGTCCTCGGAGACCGTGCCGCGCTGCAGCACGATCTTCTTGCCGCACAGGTCGGACCAGGTCTTGATGCCCTGGTCGTCGCCCTTCTTGGTGTAGATCGAGACACCGGCGGTGAAGTAGTCCACGAAGTCGACGCCCTCACCGACCTTCTTGCCGGTGTTGGAGTCGATGCCCTCCTGGCGGGCCTTGGTGTCGGTCATCGCGGACATGGCGATGTCGTACCGCTTGGAGCGCAGACCCGTGATCAGCGTGTCGAAGGTGCCGTTCTCGAACTGGAAGTCGACCCCGAGCTGCTTGCCCATGGCGGCGGCGAGGTCCGGGTCGATGCCGACCACCTTGCCGGAGCTGTCCTTGAACTCGACCGGGGCGTAGGCGATGTCGGAACCGACCTTGATGACCCCCTTGTCGCGGATGGCCTTCGGCAGCTTGTCGGCGAGCGGGGCCGAGGTGGTGGTGTCGCTCTCCGAGCCGCTGTCCTTGGTCTGGTCACCGCATCCGGTGAGCATCAGCGCGCCTGCGACCGCGATCGCACCGACCGCTGCTAGCCGGGAACGAGCGGCGGTCGTACGACGGGTGGAGCTTGCGGTCATGGTGGGTTCCTCCGGCGGATGGGTGGAGTTGCCGATGGGGCGATGCGCTGCCGATGGGGTTCGGCAGTGCCGTGGACCGCCGACGGTGCCGGCTGGTCCGTGGGTCGACGAGAGCACACGTCTTCGAGTGCCGCGACCTTGTGTGATGACGGCATCTTGCCATTCGGACTGCGCCGTTCTGGGCGCCAGTCATGTCAAAATCGGATAACGGGCGACCCCCGAACCGCATCACTCCGGTACATCACGGCCGGACCTTCTATGGGAATCGTCCCTTCCAGCCGGAAGATCTTCGGTTTATCCCGGGATTCCGACACGAGGCCGCGTGCTTCGCCGGCGCTTGAGGGGTTGTCGCTGGTTTGTCCAGCCCTTGTCCCGATTTTTGACGAAGAGTCGAGGCCCCGTCATGTGACCTTCGCGTTATGGACTCGTCGTCGGTGCCGTCCGTCCGGTAAGAAGGGTCTTTACACCCCTCATCCGGGGCTCAGGGCGCGTGTGCGGCGCGCCCGTCGCGTACGCGCCCGTACGTATCACGTACACAGCACGACCACGGCCGTACGCGGTCCCGCCCACACCTCACCAGGAGTGGCCACCCTCAGACCAATGAAGATTTAAGGGGTAAAACGAAGTGGCAGCGGAGATCGTCAATCCTCGCAGCGAGAGCAAGACCGGCGATACGGACCCCGAGGGCAGTGCGGAGCCCCTCGACTCCTTCGATCCGGCGTTCGCATTGCACCGCGGCGGCAAGATGGCCGTGCAGGCCACGGTGCCGGTCCGCGACAAGGACGACCTGTCCCTGGCGTACACGCCCGGCGTCGCGAAGGTGTGCAGCGCGATCGCGGAGCAGCCGGAGCTGGTGCACGACTACACGTGGAAGTCGTCGGTCGTCGCCGTCGTAACGGACGGTACGGCCGTGCTGGGCCTCGGTGACATCGGGCCCGAGGCCTCCCTTCCGGTGATGGAGGGCAAGGCGATCCTGTTCAAGCAGTTCGGCGGTGTGGACGCGGTTCCGATCGCGCTGAACTGCACGGACGTGGACGAGATCGTCGAGACGGTGGTGCGGCTCGCGCCGTCGTTCGGCGGGGTCAACCTGGAGGACATCTCGGCGCCGCGGTGCTTCGAGGTCGAGCGGAAGCTGCAGGAGCGGCTGGACATCCCGGTCTTCCACGACGACCAGCACGGCACGGCGGTGGTGACGCTGGCCGCCCTGCGGAACGCCGCGCGGCTGAGCGGACGCGCGGTGGGAGACCTGCGGGCCGTCATCTCCGGGGCCGGCGCGGCGGGAGTCGCCATCGCGAGGATGCTGGTCGAGGCCGGGATCGGGGACGTCGCGGTGGCCGACCGCAAGGGTGTCGTGTCGGCCGACCGGGACGATCTCACGCCGGTGAAGCGGGAGCTGGCCGGTTTCACGAACAAGGCCGGGATCACCGGGTCGCTGGAGGCGGCGCTGGACGGCGCCGATGTGTTCATCGGTGTGTCCGGTGGGACGGTGCCGGAGTCCGCGGTGGCGACGATGGCCAAGGGCGCGTTCGTTTTCGCCATGGCGAATCCGAATCCCGAGGTGCACCCCGAGGTCGCGCACAAGTACGCGGCGGTCGTCGCCACCGGGCGGTCGGACTTCCCCAACCAGATCAACAACGTGCTGGCGTTTCCGGGGATCTTCGCGGGGGCGCTGCAGGTGCGGGCGTCGCGGATCACCGAGGGGATGAAGCTGGCTGCCGCCGAGGCGCTGGCGGCCGTGGTCGGGGACGACCTCGCGGCCGACTACGTCATCCCGTCGCCGTTCGACGAGCGGGTCGCGCCGGCCGTGACGGCGGCCGTGGCGGCGGCTGCGCGGGCCGAGGGTGTGGCTCGGCGCTGACGTCGGTGCCGGTTGTTTGAGCCGGTTGTTTGCGCCGGTTTGTCGGTACCGGTTGTCGGTGTCGGTTGTTTTGTGGGGTGACCCCGTCCGGGTTCGGGCGGGGTCATTTCTTTGCTGTGGGGTGCCGCTGTTCGGGGCGGGAGCGGGTGCCTGCGGCGGGCTGTGCGGGTGGGGTGGGGGTGCCTGCGGCGGTGGGGGCGGGGTGCCTGCGGTGGCCTGTGGCTGCTTCGGTGGGGGTGCGGTTAGCGCCTGACGCCGGGTGGTGGGTCGGGGCCGCGCCGGGGGGTGTCCGTCCTCGGAACGGTGCGATGGGGTCGGACGCCGACTGACTGTTCGTTGACGCGTCAACCGCTGCGGGCGGACACCCCCCCGACACGTCCCCTTCTCGCCGTACGCGAGTGCGGGTGCGTCGTCGTCCCGCCCCGGCTGTGGACGACGCTCCTTGCGTCGTCCGGCGTGTGGGGGCAGTCGTGCCGCTGGGGCGATGAGGGGCCCTCCCTGCTCGAGCGAAGCTGAGAGCTCGGGGGAGGGGTGGGAGCACGGCACCAACGGGCTGTGCCTGGCAAGAGGGCGTGTCTCACAGGGGGCGGTGGTTCCGCAAGGTCGGTCCGGGAACCTATCGTCAAGGTCATGTTCGCTGTCTACGCCGCCCGAATCGACCGCGACCAGCCGCTCTCCGGTCTGGAGTTGGGAGAGCGCCCGGCTCCCGAGGCCCGCCCCGGCTGGAGTACCGTCACGGTCAAGGCCGCCTCCCTCAACCACCACGACCTCTGGTCCCTGCGCGGCGTAGGCCTCGCGGAGGACAAGCTGCCGATGATCCTCGGCTGTGACGCCGCCGGCGTCGACGAGGACGGCAACGAGGTCGTCCTGCACTCCGTGATCGGACAGAGCGGGCACGGGGTCGGCCCGAAGGAACCCCGTTCCATCCTCACCGAGCGCTACCAGGGCACCTTTGCCGAGCAGGTCGCCGTGCCCACCTGGAACATCCTGCCCAAGCCCAAGGAGCTCTCCTTCGAGGAGGCCGCCTGTCTGCCGACGGCGTGGCTGACGGCGTACCGGATGCTGTTCACCAACGCGGGTGTGCGTCCCGGCGACTCCGTGCTCGTGCAGGGAGCCGGCGGTGGTGTCGCCACGGCCGCCATCGTGCTGGGGAAGGCCGCCGGTCTCCGGGTCTTCGCCACCAGCCGGGACGAGGCCAGGCGGAAGCGGGCCCTGGAGCTCGGGGCCGTGGAGGCGCTGGAGTCCGGGGCGCGGCTGCCGCAGCGGGTCGACGCCGTGATCGAGACCGTCGGGGCCGCCACGTGGTCGCACTCGGTGAAGTCGCTGAAGCCGGGCGGGACCCTCGTCATCTCCGGTGCGACCAGTGGCGACCGGCCCTCGCACGCCGAGCTGACCCGGATCTTCTTCCTGGAGCTCAAGGTCGTCGGGTCCACGATGGGGACCAAGGACGAGCTGGAGGATCTCCTCGCCTTCTGCGCCGCCACGGGTGTGCGGCCCGTCATCGACGAGGTCCTGCCCATGGACCGCGCGCGTGAGGGCTTCGAGCGGCTGGCGTCGGGTGAGCAGTTCGGGAAGGTCGTGCTGACCAATCCCTGAGGGGGGTGCGGGGTGCCAGACGGCCGGTCCGGGAACGGGCCGGCCGTTGTGCGCGTCAACGGTGATTGACGCGCACGGGGTGTCAATGTAGGTTGACGTCATGACCGAAGCAACCGATCTCGCCGAGCGTGCGGGTGACCGTGATCCACGGGTCGGCCTGCGGGCCGTCTCCGCGCTGCGTCGGCTGCTGGAGCAGTTGGAAGCCGTGCAGGTGCGCAACGCGCGCAATCAGGGCTGGTCGTGGCAGGAGATCGCCACCGAACTCGGTGTGAGCAGGCAGGCCGTGCACAAGAAGTACGGGAGGCGTTGATGTTCGAGCGGTTCACGAAAGACGCCCGGGACGTGGTGAAGAACGCGTTCGCGTATGTGGAGGGGGCTGGGGGAGGCGGGCGGTGCGTGGAGCCGGAGCATCTGCTGCTCGGCCTCCTCGACCGTGAGGGGAGTCGTGGGTCCTTCGCCCTCGCCGCTCTGGGGTTCCGTCCCGCTGAGGGGCGGGAGTCCGTGCGGGAGGCACTGCGTGCGGCGCGGAGGCGGGCCGGGCTGTCCCGGGCCGAGAGTGACGCGCTCGCCGGACTGGGGATCGATGTGGCGGAGATCGTCGCCCGGGTGGAGGAGGTGCACGGAGTCGGCGCCATGTCCGGCGACCGCAAGGACAAGCGGTGGTGGTCGGGACGTGCCTCCTTCGGCCGGGAGGCCAAGGGGGTGCTGGAGGGCTCCCTGCGGGTCGCTCTCGCCCAGGGCGACCGGCACATCGGGGACGAGCACATCCTGCTCGCCCTGACCATGCGCCCCGGTGTGCCGGCCGAGGTGCTCGCCGATCACGGGGTGACGTACGCGTCCCTGGCGCGGGTGCTGTACGGGAGCGGTGGCGAGGCCAAGGCCGGGTGAGCGGCGGCTTACGGCTCCTTCGGGGTGCGCAGGAGAGCCCCTATGTGGGCCGCCGTCGTCGACAGGTGGCGGCGGGCGTCGCGGAGCTGGTCGGGGGTGACGCCGTGGTCGCGGGCCGCGTCGCGGATGTCGTCCCGGAAGCGGTCGAGGAGGCGGTCCAGGTCGCGGGCGGGGTCGCCGGTGGAGTCTGCGGCGTCCTCGTGGGCCCAGGCCGGTTCGTAGGCGGCCGGGAAGCCCTCCGCGGGCTGTGAACGGGCCGGCTCAGGCGTCGGCTTGCCCGTGCCGGTCCAGTCGAAGCCGAAGTCCTTGCCGTAGTCCTTTCCGAACTCGCCCACCTCCTTGACCAGTTCGCTCAGGCCCTCGCGCAGGCCCGTGGGCCAGTCGCCGCGGGCGAAGTGGTCCTGGACCTGCTCCTGGACGCGGCGGGTGATCCGCTGCACCTGCTCCTGAGCCTGGGTCCGGGCCTGCTCCTGGGCCTCCTTCGCCTGGCGGCGGGCGCGCTGGGCGTCCTCGCGGGCACGGCGGCTCTCGTCCTTGGCGCGCCTGGCCTGTTCCTTCCACTCCTGCCGGGCGCGCCGCATCTCCTCCTTGGCGATGCGCCACGCCTCCTTGTCGCCGTACTGCGAGAAGTCGCCGTAGGGGGCGCCTTCCGTGCCGTCGGTCCCCGCGCCGGTGCCCCGGCGGGCCTCGGTCGCCGCGGCGCGCATCTCGCGGCGCAGGTCGCCGGCGGCTCCGCGCACGTCGGCCCGGATCTCGGCGGCCAGTTCCGCGACCGATTCGCGGATCTCCAGCTCCAGGTCGGCCAGCTCGCCGCTGCGGTCGGCCAGTTCGGCGCGGCCCGCGTCGGTGATCGAGTAGACCTTGCGGCCGCCCTCGGTGGTGTGCGTGACCAGCCCCTCGGCCTCCAGCTTGGCCAGGCGCGGGTAGACCGTGCCCGCCGATGGTGCGTACAGCCCCTGGAAGCGCTCCTCGAGGAGGCGGATCACCTCGTAGCCGTGGCGGGGGGCCTCGTCCAGCAGCTTCAGCAGGTAGAGGCGGAGGCGGCCGTGGGCGAAGACGGGAGGCATGTCAGAGCACCTTCTTGTCGGTCGTGCCGTCGGCCGGGGCGCTGGTGGCGTCGGCGCCCTGGCCGGAGACGGAATTGTCTCCCGAGCCGTCCCGCAGGTCGTCCCTCGGGTCGTCCCTCGGGTCGTCCTTCGGGTCGGCCGGAGGGCTTCCCGCGCCGGGGCCGGCGTCCCACGGCAGGTCGTCCTCGTCCTCCCCGGCCGGGCGGCGCAGCAGGGCGATCGAGCCGGAGACGGTGGTGGCCCGCAGTCTGCCGGTGCCCGCGCCGAGGCGGCCCGTGATCTTGTGTGCGCCCCACTGGCCGTGCACCCGCAGGCCGTCGAAGGCGTTGGAGACGGCACCGCTCGCCGTGTTCGCCTCGACCTCCGCGTCCGCCGGGTAGGGCAGCCGGATCGCGATCTCGCCCGAGACGCTGGTCAGCCGCACGTCGGTGGGGCCCTCCGGGTCGAGGTCGACGATCATCGAACCGCTGACCGAGTCGGCCCGCACGGAGGGGCCGGAGCCCTCGACCACGGTGAGGTCGCCGGAGACGGACTGGAACCGGAGGTCGCCGGTGACGTCCTGGGCCTCCAGGCTGCCGGAGACGGTGTCGGCGCGGACCGGGCCGGAGAGGCCCACGAGGGTCGTGTCACCCGTGACGCCCTTCACCACCGACGGGCCCTGGATGCCGGAGATCACGGCTGCCGCGCCGACCACTCCCACCTCCACGCGGGTGCCGGCCGGGACGGCCAGGGAGACCACCGCGCTGCGGCGCCAGCCCTCGCGGTCCAGCCACTTGAGGAAGCCCTTCCAGGGCAGGTCCTCGTAGGCCACGGTCAGGACGCCGTCCTCTTGGCTCACCACCAGGGGTGGCCCCTCGATCTCGGAGACCTGCAGGCGGGCGGAACCCTCCTCGGTGCCCACCACGTTCACCGTGCCGTTGACGAGACGCACGTGAAGATCGCTCACGGGCTCGTCGAAGGTGAGCTTCCCCGGCTCCGTGACGGACCACTCGGACATGGCAGACCTCCCCGTCTTGACGCGCCATATCGCGTCCCTATCGCATTCACGATATATCGCGGTCAGGGAAAGTCAAGACACCCGTTCTGGGGATGACGGGCGAACATAAGTGCCCAAACTGGGCTGATTCGCCCTAGCGTGTGACCATGCCGATAGAAGCTGCCCGCACCGGTCCCGCCTCCGGGCGCTGCTGTTGTGTCGGGCGGTACCCGGGGACGTCGCCCCCGTCGCCCACCTGCTGCGCGCACCCATGCGGCTCACGCGCGCGGGCGACGAGTGGAGTGTGCTCGTCCCGGAGGGCGGGCCCTGGCGGGACGGCGGCGAACCCGTCGACCGCGTGGTCACCGGATGGGCCACCGCCCTCGCCGTGAGCGCGCCCTGGCCCGTTCTCGCCCTGTGGTGGGACGCCGACCACGCGGGCTTCACGCTCGCGTCCGGCTTCCGCCGGCCCGTCGGCTTCGTCTGGCTCGCGAGCGGCGTCCCGGTGGGGGAGGACGAGGCGATGCGCACCTTCGCCGCACGCCTGGGCCTCGACCCCGTCCTGGACGTCCAGTCCCTCGACCGGCTGACGAAACCCGACTCCGCCGCCGACGCCCGCACCCGCCTGCGCGGCCTGCTGGCGGTCCTCGCGCGCGTGGGCGTCTCGATGCCCTCCGAGCTCGCCCCCGGCAGCCCCGCCGACCGGCTCCGCGAAGCCGTCGCCCTCCGGCCGGGCAGCCTGCCCGTCGAGTGGCCGGGCCGGAGGGAGGCGGTCATGGAACGCGACACCGCCGACCACAGCCGCCTCAACCCCTGGATGCCCTGGACCAGCGACCCCAGAGCCCGCGCCCTGGCCCTCGCCCAGACGGCCGCGGGCGTACCACTCCTGGCCTGGGGGCTGCGCAGGCGCAGCGGCGGCTGGATCACGGCCGGAGCGCTGCTCCTGGCTCATGGCGTCCTGGAACTGGCGTACGCCCTCACGCACCCACGCGACTGACGCCCCCGGGCGGCGAAGGCGCCGAGGCGGCCACCCCGCGGGGGAGGCGACCGGGGACGCCTCCCTACTCGTCGTCCTCGTCGTCCAGCCGCGCCAGCCAGGTCGCCAGCCGCTCCACCGGCACCTCGAAGTCGGGGTTGAGATCGACGAACGTCCGCAACTGCTCGGCGAGCCACTCGAAGGTGACTTCCTCCTCGCCGCGCCGCTTCTCCAGTTCCTCGATGCCACGGTCGGTGAAGTACAACTCTCGCTCCTGATCCGGACGGGGCAAGCCCTCTTGCCTGCCTTCCAGGGTATGCCGTGCGGCACCCCGGGATCCTGGCCGGTAACGGGTGGGGCCATGGGCTGCCGACATGGGTGTGACCTTCGTCTGGTGCACGTGGGCCCGGCCGTGCGCGATCGGTCCGGCGGGGGACTCGACGGGGGACGAGATGAGCCACATCCAGGGACGTCCAGCTGCCGGACGGCCGCCCACGCCCCCCGGCACGGCGGCGGACCGGTGACCACGGCCGGGGACAACTGGATCGACCCGCAGGACGTTCGTCGCCGTCCACCGGCTCGGCACCATGCTGCGCGGACTCGGCCGCTACACCGAGGCGGAGCAGGCGGGCCAGGAGAACCTGCGGCGGCTCCGCGACGCCGACGGGGTCCGCCCCATCGAGCTCATCCGCGCCAAGGACGGTCTCGCCGGCACGCTGATGGCGCTCGGCCGCTACACGGAGGCCCGCACCCTGTTCGAGGAGGCGGCCGAGAGCGCGGCACGGGAACTCGGCGGAGAGAACGTACCGCGGACCCTCCAGCGTCCGAGCAACCTCGCCGTCGCCATCGGCTGCGGGGCGACTACACCGAGGCGCTCGCCCTGCACCGCAGCGTCTTCGAGGCCCGGGTCCAGCTCCTCGGCGGCAAGGACGTCGCCACCCTCAACTCGGCGCTGCGCAGCCCCTGGACGCTGCGGCTGCTCGGCCGGTACCGGGAGGCGATGACGATCCAGGGCCACAACTCCCGCGTACCCAGCCAGGTCCTCGTCCGCAACCACAGCCAGACCCCACCGGCCGAACACAACCTCGCGCTGTGCGCCCGAAGCCGGGGCAGCAAGTCGCCGCCCGGCTCACCGCCCTCCCCTGCCCGGACCACCCGCACACGCAGTACATCCTCGAACGGCACCCCCCTACCGGACTTCCGAACCGCAGCCGATCTGACACCGGGACGGCGAAGGGCCCGGCCCCGGGACATGTCCTCCCGGGGCCGGGCCCTGCTGCGAGCCGATGCTCAGCGGCGTGTCACGCCTCGAACACCTCACGCACCAGCTGCTCCTGCTCGGCCTGGTGCCGCTTCGCGGAACCGACGGCCGGGGACGAGCCGTGCGGGCGCGAGATGCGGCGCAGGCGCTCGCCGTGCGGGACGTCGGCGCCGACCGCCAGGTCCAGGTGGTCGATCAGATTGAGCGCGATGAACGGCCACGCACCCTGGTTCGCCGGCTCCTCCTGGGCCCACAGGTACTTCTCGGCGTTCGGGTACTTCTTGATCTCCGCCTGGAGCTCGGTACCCGGCAGCGGGTACAGGCGCTCGATGCGGACGATCGCCGTGTCCGTGGAGCCGCGCTTCTGGCGCTCGGCCTCCAGGTCGTAGTAGACCTTGCCGGCGCAGAAGACGACCTTCTTGACCGCGGCCGGGTCGACCGACGCGTCACCGATGACCGGCTGGAACTGACCCGTCGTGAACTCCTCCGCCTTGGCCGCCGCCGCCTTCAGGCGCAGCATCGACTTCGGCGTGAAGACCACCAGCGGCTTGTGGTGCGGGTTGTGCACCTGCCACCGCAGGAGGTGGAAGTAGTTCGACGGAGACGTCGGCATGGCGACCGTCATGTTGTTCTGGGCGCACATCTGGAGGAAGCGCTCCGGACGCGCCGAGGAGTGGTCCGGGCCCTGGCCCTCGTAGCCGTGCGGCAGGAGCAGGACGACGCCGGAGGTCTGGGCCCACTTCTGCTCGGCCGACGAGATGAACTCGTCCACGACCGTCTGCGCGCCGTTGACGAAGTCGCCGAACTGCGCCTCCCACATCACGAGCGCCTCGGGGCGGGCCAGCGAGTAGCCGTACTCGAAGCCCATCGCGGCGTACTCGGACAGGAGGGAGTTGTAGACGTTGAGTCGCGCCTGGTCCTCCGAGAGGTACTGCAGCGGCGTGTACTCCTCGCCGGTGCTGCGGTCGATGATGACCGCGTGGCGCTGGCCGAACGTACCGCGCTGCGAGTCCTGGCCCGCCAGGCGGACCGGCACGCCCTCCAGCAGGAGGGAGCCGATCGCGAGGGTCTCGCCCATGCCCCAGTCGATCGTGCCGTCCTCGACCATCGACGCCCGGCGCTGCAGCTGCGGCAGCAGACGCGGGTGAACGGTGATGTGGTCGGGGACGGTGACCTGGGACTCGGCGATCCGCTTGACGACCTCCGTGGTCACCGCGGTGTTCACGGCGACCGGGAACTCGGCCTGCGGGTCGGAGGGCTCCACGGCGGCCGGCTGCGAGGTGGCCTCGCGGACCTCCGTGAAGACCTTCTCCAGCTGGCCCTGGTAGTCCTGCAGCGCCTGCTCGGCCTCTTCCAGGGTGATGTCGCCGCGACCGATGAGGGACTCGGTGTAGAGCTTGCGCACCGAGCGCTTCTTGTCGATCAGGTCGTACATCAGCGGCTGGGTGAAGGCCGGGTTGTCCGACTCGTTGTGCCCGCGGCGGCGGTAGCAGATGAGGTCGATCACCACGTCCTTGTTGAACGCCTGGCGGAACTCGAAGGCGAGCCGCGCGACGCGGACCACGGCCTCCGGGTCGTCGCCGTTCACGTGGAAGATCGGGGCCTCGATCATGCGCGCCACGTCCGTCGCGTACATGGAGGAACGCGAGGACTCCGGCGCGGCCGTGAAGCCCACCTGGTTGTTGATGACGATGTGGACCGTGCCACCGGTGCGGTAGCCGCGCAGCTGCGACATGTTCAGGGTCTCGGCGACCACGCCCTGGCCCGCGAAGGCCGCGTCGCCGTGGATCGCCACCGGCAGGACCGTGAAGTCCGTGCCGCCCTTGTTGATGATGTCCTGCTTGGCGCGGGAGACGCCCTCCAGGACCGGGTCCACCGCCTCCAGATGCGAGGGGTTCGCGACCAGGGAGACCTTGATCTGCTCGCCGTCGAGGCCCGTGAAGGTGCCCTCGGCGCCCAGGTGGTACTTCACGTCACCGGAGCCGTGCATCGACTTCGGGTCGAGGTTGCCCTCGAACTCGCGGAAGATCTGGGCGTACGACTTGCCGACGATGTTGGCGAGGACGTTCAGGCGGCCGCGGTGGGCCATGCCGACGACGACCTCGTCCAGGCGGGACTCCGCGGCGCTGTCCAGGACCGCGTCCAGCAGCGGGATGACGGACTCGCCGCCCTCCAGGGAGAAGCGCTTCTGACCGACGTACTTGGTCTGCAGGAAGGTTTCGAAGGCCTCCGCCGCGTTCAGGCGGCGCAGGATGCGCAGCTGCTCCTCGCGCTCCGGCTTGGAGTGCGGGCGCTCGACCCGGTCCTGGATCCACTTGCGCTGCTTGGGGTCCTGGATGTGCATGAACTCGATGCCGGTGGTGCGGCAGTACGAGTCGCGCAGGACGCCGAGGATGTCGCGCAGCTTCATCATCGACTTGCCGGCGAAGCCGCCGACGGCGAACTCGCGCTCCAGGTCCCAGAGCGTGAGGCCGTGCTCGGTGATGTCCAGGTCGGGGTGCTTGCGCTGCTGGTACTCCAGTGGGTCGGTGTCGGCCATGACGTGGCCGCGGACCCGGTAGGAGTGGATCAGCTCGAAGACGCGGGCGGCCTTCGTGACGTCGTCGTCGTGGCTGGCGTCGATGTCCTTGAGCCAGCGGACCGGCTCGTAGGGGATGCGCAGCGCCTCGAAGATGTCGTCGTAGAAGCCGTTCTCGCCGAGGAGGAGGTTCGCGACCTGGCGGAGGAACTCGCCGGAGGCGGCGCCCTGGATCACCCGGTGGTCGTAGGTCGACGTCAGCGTCATGACCTTCGAGATGCCGAGCTTGTTCAGGGTGTCCTGGCTGGTGCCCTGGAACTCCGCCGGGTAGTCCATGGAGCCGACGCCCATGATCACGGACTGGCCGGGCATCAGACGCGGCACCGAGTGGACCGTGCCGAGGCCGCCGGGGTTGGTCAGGGAGACCGTGACCCCGGAGAAGTCGTCCATCGTCAGCTTGCCGTCGCGGGCGCGGCGGACGATGTCCTCGTAGGCCTGCCAGAACTCGAAGAAGTTCAGCGTCTCGGCCTTCTTGATCGCCGCGACGACCAGCTGGCGGTCGCCGTTCGGCTTGACCAGGTCGATGGCGAGACCGAGGTTGACGTGCTCCGGCTTGACCAGGGTCGGCTTGCCGTCCACCTTCGCGAACGAGTTGTTCATCGCCGGCATCGCCTTGATGGCCTGGACCATCGCGTAGCCGATGAGGTGCGTGAAGGAGATCTTCCCGCCACGCGCCCGCTTGAGGTGGTTGTTGATGACGATGCGGTTGTCGAACAGCAGCTTCACCGGGACGGCGCGCACGGACGTGGCCGTGGGCAGCTCCAGGGAGGCGTCCATGTTCTTCGCGACCGCGGCGGCGGGGCCGCGGAGCACCACCTGCTCGGGGCCCGCGGGGGCCTCGCCGGCGGGCTCGGCCTTCTTCGCGGGAGCGGCCGGCCTGGCGGCGGCCGGCTTCGCGGCCGGAGCGGCCTTCGACGGAGCGGCGGCCGGAGCCTGCGCGGCCGGCTTCGCCTCGGCCGGAGCCTGCGCGGCGGGCTTCGCCTCGGCGGGAGCCTGCGCGGCGGCGGGCTTCTGGGCCGCCGGGGCGGGGGCAGCGGCCGGGGCGGCCTGGGCCGACGGCTGAGCGGTGGTGCTCCCCGCGGCCGCGGTACCCGCCGGAGCCGAGGCGGCAGCGGCGCCCGGCTTGTAGTCGGCGAAGAAGTCCCACCAGGCTCGGTCTACCGAGTTCGGGTCCTGGAGGTACTGCTGATAGATCTCGTCGACGAGCCACTCGTTGGCACCGAACGACGCGGCGGCGTTCTTGCCCGCTTGGTCGGTGTCGGTCGAGATGCTCGAGTTACTGGGGGACTGTGGCGACACGGCGGCAACCGCCCTCTTCCGCTTCACAAGATGATGGACAGCGGGAATCAAGGCTACGCCCCCGGGACCGGGAAGGTCAGGTCGGGCCCGTGCAACGTCGTGTAAGTCACATCTCAGAGCGTGTTTCGGGGCTTGAAATGGCGGGAAACAAGCGTGGTTCCGCTTAAGAAGGGAAGGGCTGAGCAGGGCCTGTCGCGCCATCGGCGCGGGCCTGTGCCTGATCACACGTGTCCGTCAGCGCGGACGCCGGTGGATCTTGTGGCTCTGCTTCGAACTTTACGTCAACTTTGCGCGGATGGAAGTCCCGGAAGAGTGACAAGAATCCGGCAACCGCGCTCGGATTCGGCCACTGCGATGCGGCCGCCGTGCAGATCGACCGCCCAACGGGCGATCGCCAGGCCGAGCCCCGTGCCGCCGTCGCTGCCCGGGCCGTGCTGCCGCTTGGCGTTGCCGCGGTTGAACCGCTCGAAGACGCGGTGCCACTCGGACTTCGGAATGCCGGGGCCCTCGTCCAGAACCTCCAGCTCCAGCGACTCCGGCAGCGCGCCGCGCCGCGCCTTGACCGTCACCCGGCCGTGCGGCGGGCTGTGCTTGACCGCGTTGTCGATGAGGTTGGCGACGACCTGGTGGATGCGCTCCGGATCCGCGTGCGCGGTCAACTCCGGCGGGTGGACGTCGAGGTGCAGATGGACGTCCGTACGCGTGTGACTGCCCGAGCCGGTGGCGATGCCCGCGCGCACGGAGGCGACCATGTTGGCCTCCTTCAGCACGCCGGACAGATAGGGCCACACCTCGAACCGCCGCTGTCTCAGCGGTACGACGCCGTTGTCCAGCCGGGACAGGTCCAGCAGTGTCTCCACCAGCCGGCCGAGCCGCTCGGTCTGCTTCAGGGCCGTGCGCATGGTCTCCGGGTCGGCCTGTGTGACACCGTCGACGATGTTCTCCAGCACCGCGCGCAGACCCGCGATGGGCGTGCGCAGCTCGTGCGAGACGTTCGCCACCAGTTCCTTGCGCTGGGTGTCCTGGGCCTCCAGCTCGTCGGCCATGGCGTTGATCGTCACGGCCAGGTCGCCCAGCTCGTCACGGCGGTTCTCCCGCACCCGGCGGGTGTAGTCGCCCTGCGAGATGGAGCGGGCCACGGCGGTCATCTCGTCCAGCGGCGCGGTGAGCGAATGGGCCACGAACTGCGTGATGAGCAGGGTGGCGATCATGGAGAAGACCGTGATGAAGCGCAGCTCCGTCTTGGTGTGCACCGCGATCACCGACAGGCCCGTGGTGATCAGCACCGAGATGACGACCAGCGCGCCCAGCTTGGTCTTGATCGAGAACGGGCTCACCCGTCCCCAGGGTTCCGGCTCCCCGGGGGTGCTCCGTGCGGCCGGCCCGCCGCTCATGGCGTCGGGGTCTCCAGGGCGTAACCCACGCCGTGCACCGTACGGATCCGTTCGGCGCCGATCTTCCGGCGCAGCGCCTTGATGTGGCTGTCGACCGTGCGGGTGCCGGAGGCGTCCGCCCAGTCCCAGACCTCGGCGAGCAGTTGCTCGCGCGAGAGCACCGCGCGCGGGGTGTTCGCCAGGCACACCAGCAGGTCGAACTCGGTGGGCGTGAGGTGGACGTCCTCGCTGCGCACGCGGACGCGGCGCTGTGCGTGGTCGATCTCCAGCTCGCCGAGACGCAGAATGCCGGAGCGGGGGGTGGCCGCGGCGATCGCGGCCCGCTCCACCCGGCGCAGCAGTACGTGCACGCGCGCCGCCAACTCCCGCATGGAGAACGGCTTGGTCATGTAGTCGTCGGCCCCGACGCCGAGCCCGACCAGCATGTCGGTCTCGTCGTCGCGCGCGGTGAGCATCAGCACCGGCACCGGGCGGGCGGCCTGCACGCGCCGGCAGACCTCCAGACCGTCGAAGCCGGGCAGCATGATGTCGAGGATCAGCAGGTCGGGCTGCCAGGCTTCGGCCGTGTCGACCGCGGCCGGACCGTCACCGGCGGTTTGCACGAGGAATCCCTCGGCTCGCAGGCGGGTCGCGATGGCGTCCACGATCGTCGCGTCGTCCTCGACCACCAGGACCCGGCGCTGTGCGCCCGGAGTAGCCGTCGCCGAACCGTTGTGGGAGGTCTGTGTCTGCTCCATCGCCCGCCCCTGGGGTGTGCTTTCCGGAATCAGTGGGGTGATTCCTTCTGACTGGCTATGCCTGCGCATGGTTGCGATTGACGCTTGAATGATCGGCGTCCGGGGAGCAGCGTACGGGGAGTCAGCACACCTTTGCTATCCAGGGCTGATGCCGAGGTGCACGACGTCCGGAACGCCCCGGGCAACCGGGAGCTCTTCGGTACGCACGTGCTGGAACCCGGCATTCCGCAAGGTTTCCTCGAATTCCGGCGATGGCTGGGCGGACCAGACGGCGAGAACTCCGCCGGGTCTCAACACCCGTGCGCAGCTGTCCAGTCCGGCTTTCGCGTAGAGATCGCCGTTGCCCTCCGTGACGGTCCAGCCGGGGCCGTTGTCGATGTCGAGGCACAGGGCGTCGTACGTGTCGGACGTCTCATTGACGTACGCCACGAGATCGTCTTCGACGAGGTGCGTGCGGGGATCGGCGAGGGCCTCGGCGGAGATCGCCGCGAGCGGGCCGTCGAGATGCCAATCGACGATCGCGTGCTCGCGTTCCACCACGGCGATCCGTCCCCAGCGCGGGTCCGCCGCGGCGTGCGCGAGGGAGAAGCCGACGCCGAGTCCGCCGATCAGCACGTCGGGGCGGTCCCGGCCGGGCAGGGCGTCCAGGGCCGCGTCGACCAGCCGCCGCTCCGAGCGGCCGTCGGAGGTGTCCATCAGGAAACAGCCGTTCGCGATGATCTCCAGCCGGTCACCGTGCCGCCGCAGCACGACCTCGCCGTACGGGCCCTCGCGACGGTCCAGCACATCGGGAATGTCGTACGAGGTAGGCATGGGGGCATCCTGGCAGGTCCAGGGCGCAGGACGCCGGGAATTACCGGGGGACGCGACGAGCGGCCATGAGATGCCGTGCATCGGCTCTCGCGTGGCACAGGTCACAGGCAGCGGGGCCGGGGCGGGCGAAGGCTGGGGCATGACCGAAGGGGCGCCCCCTGTGGAGGCGGCTTCCCGGGAGTTCCCTGCACCGCCTCGGCTACGGCGTCAGCTTCGGCGTCGCGGCCTGCACCGGCGCCGTCGCCTGCCTGCTGTGGCTGTGGCTGTGGCTGCGCGTGCCGCTGCTGGCCGGCTTCGGCGGCGTGCTCGTGCAGGACCTGCTCGCCTTCACCGACCCGATGGCCGACCGGGGGCATGTGATCGCCCTGGCCATCGGGGTCGCGACCTGGCCGCTGGTCAGGCGGTGGCGGGGGAGGCGGGGCGGTGCGCCCGGACCGGCCGCGGCTGTTCGTTCAGGAAGGAGAGGCCGTCCGGGGAGGAGAGGCCGTTTCCGTCAGCGGGCAGTGCTTCGCGCTGGTGAGCAGGGCCACCACCTCCCAGCCCAGAGCCTCGTAGAGCCCGCGCCCCGCGGGGGTCCCGGCGAGGACACCGGTCCGGGCCCCCTGCCGGACGGCGGCGCTCTGCAGCGTCCGCATGACGAGGCTGCCGAGTCCCTTGCGGCGGTGCTCCGCGGCCGTCTCGATCTGGTCGGCCACGGCGGTGGTGCCCGTCGGGGCGACCTGCCCGCGCGCCGCCAGGGAACCGTCCGGCGCGGCGATCAGCACCCGCGTCACCCCGCCGCGCGACCAGGTGCGCAGCCGGTAGCCGTCGGGCACGTCCGGAGCGTCCCCCGGGGCCAGCGGAGCCGTCATGAGGTAGCCGGGCTCGGGATCGATCCACCAGGCGCCGTCCAGCCAGCCGGCGACCACCGACGGGTCCCGGAACGCCTTCAGCCAGATGCCGGCCCCGGTCACCGCGCCCGCCACCTTCCGCACGGTCGTCTCGTCGAGGTCGTCGCCGGTCGCGCCGAACACATGACGTGTGACGTGGCCCTTCACCCCCACGTCGATCGTGCGGCCCCACGGCTCGGTCACGGGTGGAGCCGCCCCGCGCGACACGACCCATCCGTCGACCCACGCCTGCACGGTGCCGTCCACGTCATCCCCCTGTAATGGGCAGGTAACCCTTTGAGTCATTACCTATAGGGAGCATACGCGCCCCTTCGCCCCCGGCGTCTCAGGTGATCGCTGACAGCGAACGCCGGGCGGGGAACATCCGGCCGCTCCCGAGCATTGAGTCGGCATAGCTCAACTTGACTGCCGAAGGGGAGATCATGGCTTCGACGTCCACACCGCTCACCCTGCCCGTGCTGCCGCTCGACGACGAGGTCGTCCTGCCCGGGATGGTGGTCCCGCTGGACCTGAGTGACTCCGAGGTCCGCGCCGCGGTGGAGGCCGCCCAGGCCGCTGCCCGGTCAACGCCCGGAAAGCCCCGGGTACTCCTGGTGCCGCGCATCGACGGGACGTACGCGAGCACCGGTGTGCTCGGCACCGTCGAGCAGGTCGGCCGGCTGGCCGACGGTGACCCGGGCGCGCTGATCCGCGGCCGGGGGCGGGTGCGCATCGGTGCGGGGACCACGGGCCCCGGCGCGGCCCTCTGGGTCGAGGGCACCAGCGTCGACGAGACCGTGCCGGAGCCTTCCCCAAGTTCTCAACCTCGTTCGAACAGGGGAGCCCCCTATCTCGGGCAGGTCGCCGAACTGGTCAAGGAGTACAAGGCCCTCGCCACCGCCTGGCTGCGCAAGCGCGGTGCCTGGCAGGTCGTCGACCGGGTCCAGGCCATCGACGACGTCTCGGCGCTCGCCGACAACTCCGGCTACTCGCCGTTCCTGACCACCGACCAGAAGGTCGAACTCCTGGAGACCGCCGACCCGGTGGCCCGGCTCAAGCTCGCCACCCAGCAGCTGCGCGACCACCTCGCCGAGCAGGACGTGGCCGAGTCCATCGCCAAGGACGTCCAGGAGGGCGTCGACAAGCAGCAGCGCGAGTTCCTGCTGCGGCGTCAGCTGGAAGCGGTCCGCAAGGAGCTGCGCGAGCTGAACGGCGAGGCAGGCAAGGACTCCGCCGAGGAGTCCGAGGACTACCGCGCCCGCGTGGAGGCCGCCGACCTGCCCGAGAAGGTCCGCGAGGCCGCGCTCAAGGAGGTCGACAAGCTGGAGCGCTCCTCCGACCAGTCGCCCGAGGGCTCGTGGATCCGCACCTGGCTCGACACGGTCCTGGAGATGCCGTGGAACGAGCGCACCGAGGACGCGTACGACATCCAGGGCGCCAAGGCGGTCCTGGACGCCGAGCACTCCGGTCTGGAGGACGTCAAGGAGCGGATCACCGAGTACCTGGCGGTGCGCAAGCGGCGCGACGACCGGGGGCTGGGTGTCGTCGGCGGGCGGCTCGAGGGTGCGGCGCGAAGCGCCTCGGCTGAGGGTGGCGGTGGGCGAGGTGGGGGCGGTGCCGTGCTCGCGCTGGTCGGGCCGCCCGGCGTCGGCAAGACCAGCCTGGGGGAGTCCGTCGCCCACGCGATGGGCCGGAAGTTCGTGCGCGTCGCCCTCGGCGGGGTGCGCGACGAGGCCGAGATCCGCGGGCACCGGCGCACCTACGTCGGCGCGCTGCCGGGCCGGGTCGTCCGGGCAGTCAAGGAGGCCGGGTCGATGAACCCGGTCGTGCTGCTCGACGAGATCGACAAGGTGGGCTCCGACTTCCGGGGCGACCCGGCCGCCGCCCTGCTCGAAGTGCTCGATCCCGCGCAGAATCACACCTTCCGGGACCACTACCTGGAGGTCGAGCTGGACCTGTCGGACGTCGTCTTCCTCGCCACCGCCAACGTCCTGGAGGCGATCCCGGAGGCCCTGGCCGACCGGATGGAGATCGTCCGCCTGGACGGCTACACCGAGGACGAGAAGGTCGTCATCGCCCGCGACCACCTGCTGCCGCGCCAGCTGGAGCGGGCCGGGTTCGACAAGGACGAGGTGACCATCGACGAGAGCGTCCTGCGCAAGCTCGCCGGTGAGTACACGCGCGAGGCGGGCGTCCGCAGCCTGGAGCGGTCCGTCGCCCGGCTGCTGCGCAAGGTCGCCGCCCAGCACGAACTGGGCGAGCGGAAGCTGCCGTTCACCGTCCGGGACGAGGACCTGCGCGATCTCATCGGCCGGCCGCACCACGTGCCCGAGTCGGCCCAGGACCCCGCCGAGCGGCGGACGTCCGTACCGGGCGTGGCGACCGGGCTCGCGGTGACCGGCGCGGGCGGCGACGTGCTGTTCGTCGAGGCGTCGCTGGCCGACCCGGAGACGGGCGCGGCCGGGCTGACCCTGACCGGTCAGCTGGGAGACGTGATGAAGGAGTCCGCGCAGATCGCGCTGAGCTTCCTGCGCTCCCGCGGCGCCGAGCTCGAACTGCCGGTGGCCGATCTGAAGGACCGGGGCGTGCACATCCACTTCCCGGCCGGCGCGGTCCCGAAGGACGGCCCGAGCGCGGGCATCACGATGACCACCGCCCTCGTGTCCCTGCTGTCCGGGCGGCTGGTCCGCACGGACGTGGCGATGACCGGCGAGGTCTCGCTGACCGGGCGGGTGCTGCCGATCGGCGGAGTGAAGCAGAAGCTGCTCGCGGCGCACCGGGCGGGCGTCACCACCGTGATCATCCCCAAGCGCAACGAGCCCGACCTGGACGACGTCCCGGCGGAGGTGCTGGACAGGCTCGACGTCCACGCCGTCACCGACGTCCGCCAGGTGCTGGAGCTGGCGCTCGCGCCCGCGACCGCGGGGGCGGCGCCGGAGGTTCCGGTGGCCGCGTGACGGAGGCCATCGGATGAGGGAGGCCCGGGTTCTCGTGAGGGAGGCCCGGGCCTTCACCGCGTGGTGACCCTGTGCACGCGCACGCCGTGACCTGCGGAATACTTGCCGAACTGCGGCGATGACGGCAGGTGACGGAGAATCTCAGTACGGGTGACGACCGAGGCAGGGGCTGACGTGCGGGACAACGGCAACGGCGACGGACCGGCAGGCGAGCCCGGCCTGGCCGCGAGCGGAGTGGATCAGCCCGCCTTCCTGGCGCTGGAGCGCGAACTGACCGTGCTGTTGAGGCGCGCCCGGGCCAGCCAGGGCGAGATGGCCCGCGAGGTCCATCCCGACCTGGAGTCCTCCGCGTACGGGCTGCTCGTCCGGCTGGGCGAGTGCGGCAAGCAGCGGGGCACCGAGCTCGCCGCCTACATCGGCGTCGGCAAGGCGACGATGTCCCGCCAGCTGCGCGCCCTGGAGGAACTCGGCCTGGTCGCGCGCGAGCCCGACCCGGCCGACGGCCGCGCCTGGCTGGTCGCCCTCACCCAGGAGGGCCACGACCGAGTCCGCCGGGTCCGGGAGGCCCGCCGCGCTCGTTACGCCGGCCGCCTGGCCGACTGGGACACCCGCGAGGTCACGGAACTGGCCCGGCTGCTGCACCAGCTCAACCGCGGCATGGAGAAGTAGAGCCCCGCCCGGCGCCCGGCAGCCGCTCGCACCGTCGAGTGCCCGGGGCCACTTGCGCAACCGGCCCTAGAACTCGGCGTACACCACCGTCGCGTCGTCGTGCGTCTTGCTCCGGCCCAGGGACGTCCTGTCCGAATCCGCCCGTTCCAGCGCCCGCACGCGGTCCACCAGCGCCTGCGGTCCCTCCTTGCGCAGGAGGTGGAAGCACTCCGCCCAGTCGCCCTCACCGAACCGCTCCACCCAGCGGCCGGCACCGTCCGTCAGGGCGGCCAGGGCGCGGACCTCGCCGCGGGGGAGGGTGCCGGTCACCGCTCGGCGGGCCACCGAGGGATCGGCCGCCGCCGTGAAGAAGCCGCCCTCCTTGTTGCGGACCGTCGCGTCCACCAGCGCGTCCGTGGCCAGGGCCGAGCGGGGCAGGAGGGACAGCCGGTCGTCCAGGACGGGTGTCACCACGCCGTCCGGGGACTCCACGAGGAGGGCCGAGTCCGACAGCACCAGGTACTCCACCGTGTCCGGGTTCCAGCGGGCCAGGACCACCGTGGCCTGCGGCGTGCGGGGGTGAGAAAGGTCACAGGTTGCGGCGTGTGCTTCGGCGGTACGCGCGATGGCCCGGGACAGGGCGTCGACCAGGGGAACATCCGGGAGTGAAACGGTCAGTTCGGTCAGTGCCCCACCGAGACGTGCGGTGAACCAGGGAACGGAATGCAGACAGCCCGTCCCCGTCCTCGGCGGTGTGACCCCGTCCAGGACGACGACCGAACCGCCCTGTCCGGAGGCCGGAAGTCCGACAGCGGCGAAGTCCTCGTTGGGGCGGTCGGCGTCTCCCGGCTCCGAGGCGAGTTCAGTACGCATCCGGCCAGTCTGCACGAGCCCTTCACGAGGTTCGCAAAAGGCTGGCAATGGTGGCCCGACCGGCACGGCCGCGCAGGTCAGCTGCCTGGTTTGGGCTGGAATGATTTATTCCGGGAAGGCGTGGTGGCGAATACTGCCACCGCCCGCCCCCGTCGTCCAACCGGCGTGCCGCGCAAGGCCGCTGCAAAGGCCTGCGGAACTTGCCCCTCAACTCCCCTCCGGGGTTCACTCCTTCGGGTGGCGGGTCAGGTGATGCGCGTGCGCTGCCCACCGGCGCTGGGAGGGTCGGGAAGTGTACCGGGAGTACGCACCAGTTGACGGAGCGTCATCCGGGCCCAAGGGTTCACGAGTCAGGAATGCGAGCACCGGTGCAGAAGACGCGGCCTCGTCGCACAGGCAAGCAGACGGCCCCCGATCAGGGCGCTGAGCCGACGCCCCCCACCGGCAAGGGCCGCCCCACGCACGTACGCAACCGGCTGATCGTCGCCGTCGCCGTGGTCGCCGCGGCCATCGCCGGTGCCGGCACCCCGTCCGTGCTCGCCGCCTCCGGGCAACTCCACGACGCGCAGGAGCTGGTGACGCTCGCGGAGCAGACCCAGGACGCGCTCGGCCTCGCGCACGCGCTCGCCGACGAGCGCGACGACGTCACCTCCTACATCGCGGCCGGCCGCCCCAAGGCCAAGGCTCCCTCCGAGCAGCACAGCGAGCGCGTGGACCGGCAGGTCGAGGAGTTGCGGTCCGACACCGACACGCCCGCCTCGCTCCGCTCGGACCTCGACGCCATAGCGGCCGTGCGCAGGGCGGCGCTCACCGGCAGGAGCAGCGCGCTCGAAGCGCACCAGGCCTACTCCACCACCATCACCGAGCTCCACCGGCTCGCCGAGCAGCTGGCTCAGCAGACGCCGCCCCGGGCGGGCTCCGGCGGCCAGGCGCTGGCCGAACTGGACTCCGCCGTCCAGCAGGCCGCCGCGGCCCGCGGGCTGCTGCTCGCCGCGCTCAGCGTGCCGCGCAGCACCGAGACGGTCATCGACCCCGTCACCGGCCTGCCGACCCAGGCCTCCACCTCCTCGGACGCCGACGCCCGGCAGCGCGACCTCCTGAGCGCCGCGGCCCAGCAGGCCCGGCTGCGCTCCGACGCGGCCCTGGCCGACTTCCGCGACACCGCGCCCAAGGCGGCCCGCACCTCGTTCGACCACACGGTCACCGGCGCCGAGGTCAACTCCGCCGAGAAGTACCTCGCCACCCTCACCGACCAGCCGACGCTCACCGGCGGCGAACTCTCCACCAGCGGCAAGAAGCTGGACGCGGCCCTCTCCGCCCGCGTCGACCTGATGCGCGGCGTGGAGTCCGCCCTCTACGACCGCCGCACCAAGGACCTCGAGGCGCTGCGCGACGACGACGTCACCGCGTTGGAGATCCGCATCGCCGTGCTCGGCGCCCTGATGCTGCTCGCGGTCGGTGTCGCCACCGGCATGGCCCGCAGCCTCACCCGCCCCCTCGCGGTCCTGCGCCTGGGCTCCAAGCGCCTCGCCGAGGCGGAGGACCCGGCGGCCGAGGAACCGGTGAAGTTCACCGGCCGCAACGACGAGTTTGCCCAGGTGGTGCGTTCCGTCAACGCCCTGCACGCGCACGCTGCCGCCCTCACCGAGCGGATCACCACGCTGGAGGCCGACCGCAAGCACCTCGTCGGCCAGCGCCAGAAGATGGCCGACGCCCGGGAGGAACTGCGCGGCGAACTCGCCGAGTCCGCCGCCCAGCTGGAGCGGCTGCGCACGGCCATCGGCGGTACGTTCGTCAGCCTCGCGCTGCGCACCCTCGGCCTGGTCGAGCGGCAACTGGCCGTCATCGAGAACCTGGAGGAGCGCGAGCAGGACCCGGACCGGCTGGCCACGCTGTTCAAGCTCGACCACTTCGCGACGGTCATGCGCCGGCACAGCGAGAACCTCCTGGTCCTCGCCGGCACCGAGCACGTCCAGCACGCCGCCGGGCCCGTGCCGCTCGTGGACGTCGTCCGCGCCGCGGTCAGCGAGATCGAGCGCTACGAGCGGGTCCGGATCGCCGCCCTGCCGCCGCACGCGCACATCGCCGGGTTCGCCGCGGACGACCTCTCCCACCTGCTGGCCGAACTCATGGAGAACGCCACCTCTTTCTCCCCGCCCGACCTGCCCGTGGAGATCTCCGGCTGGCTGCTGGAGAGCGGCGAGGTCATGCTCTCGGTCCAGGACGAGGGCATCGGCATGACCGAGGACCGGCTGGACCGGCTCAACTCCCGCCTGGCCGACTTCGACCCGGAGGCGCCGTACGAGCAGGAGGGCGAGGACGGTCTCGGCCTCGGCCTGTACGTCGTGGCCCGCCTCGCCCACCGCCACGGTGCGCGCGTGCAGTTGCGCGAGCAGAAGCAGGGCGGTGTCGCGGCGGTCGTCGTCCTGCCCCGCACGCTGCTGGCGGCGGCTCCGCCCGTGGCCGTCCCGGCCTCGGGCCCGCCCACCGGCACCACGCACTCCTTCTCCCTCCCCGGCGCCGACGCCGAGGCCAACTCCAACGTCCTGCACGGCCGCACGGCCGGCGAGGACCCGCTGGTGGCCATGGCGGAGAAGGCGGTCCGGCGGAAGGAGGCCGGGGAGCACCCGCAACCGGCCGAAGCGGCGGAACCGGACGGGCCAGCGGTACCGGCCGAAGCGGCCGAGTCGGCCGCACTCGCGGCAGAGGCCACGACGCCGGACGGGCCCCCTGCCGAGACCCAGGCAGAGATCCCTGCCGAGACCCCTGCCGAGACCACGATGGAGCTGCTGGCCCCGATCCCGCAGGGCGAGCCGGCCCCGGCGGAGCACGGACCCGCGCCCACCGACGGTGAGTACGCCCTGCAGGGGCCGCCCGCGGCCGACGACGCGACCCGCACGGGGGACGAGTTCGGGAACGACGGCGCGACCCGCACAGGGGACGAGTTCGGGAACGACGGCGCGGAACACGAACGCGCACCCGACGAGGAGGAGGACCGCGTCACCGACAAGGGCCTCCCCAAGCGCACACCGAAGATCACCGCTCCGGCCACCGCCCCGCGCCAGCGCAGCGGCTCGGTCGACGCCGACGCGCTCCGCCGCCGCCTCGGCGGCTTCCGGCAGGGCGCCCAGGCCGGCTACCGGGACGTGGAGGCGGAGATCGCCGAGCGGACGGCCTCGCACCAGCGGCCGGCCACCGGCACATCTGGACCAGCTGGATCCGAAGAAGCCACGGGGGGCACAGTCGAGGAGGCAAGCAGTTGACCGCGCCCAGTACCTTCGGACTGATCGGACTGAGTAGTGAGGCCCGCAACCTGCACTGGCTGCTGACCAACCTCGTCGAGGAGGTACCCGGCATCCTCTCGGTCGCGGTCGTCTCGTCCGACGGACTGCTCCTGCTGTCCTCCGACGACCACCGAAACAAGGAGGCCCGGGAGGCCCTGCAGGCCCGCGGGACCGGGCGGACCGGCCCGCGCGGCTCCGCCGCCGACCTGGCCACCATCGTCTCCGGCATCGGCAGCCTCACCATCGGCGCCGCCAAGCTGATGGACTTCGGCGGGGTCCGGCACACGATGGTCGCCATGGACGAGGGCAGCCTGTTCGTGATGTCGATCAGCGACGGTTCGCTGCTCGGCGTCCACGGCTCCGCGGACTGCGACATGAGCGTGGTGGCGTACCACATGGCCCTGTTCGTCGGCCGCGCCGGTCACGTCCTGACGCCCGAACTCCGCAGCGAGCTCCGACAATCCCTGGAGGAGTCCCAGACGACGGGGAGTGCCCGATGAGCAGTACGCCCAAGCATCAGCTCCCGGTCCGCGGCGGTGACCGCAAACCCGCTCGGGTCCGCCCCTACTCGCTCACCGGCGGCCGGACCCGCTTCGGACACGTCCTCCTCGTGGAGACGTTCGTGGCGAGCACGGCCGCGCTGGGCGCCCCGGAGGAGCGCAGGGAACTGACGAACGGCTCCCTGTCCACCCGGGTGATGCCGGAACTGCGGGCCATCGTCGAACTGTGCCGCCGGATGCGTACGGTGGCCGAGATCGCCGCGCTGCTGAAGATGCCGCTCGGCGTGGTCCGCGTGCTCCTCAGCGACCTCGCGGACCAGGGAAAGATCCGTGTGTACGGGACGGGCACCGGCCACGGCACAGGCCGCCCGGACCGAGCTCTGCTGGAAAGGGTGCTGAGTGGACTCCGTCGTCTCTGACGCCGCTCACGGCGTCGCTGGTTCCTCCCCGTCCGTCCAGCCGGACGACGACATGCATGCCTGGCAGACGGACCGCACCCGTGCCCCCATCGCCACGAAGATCGTGGTGGCGGGCGGCTTCGGCGTGGGCAAGACCACGCTGGTCACCGCCGTCTCGGAGATCACGCCCCTGCAGACCGAGGCGCTGATGACCGAGGCGAGCGAGGCCACCGACGACCTCACCGCCACGCCGGGCAAGACCACCACCACCGTCGCCATGGACTTCGGGCGCATCACGCTCGACGACGACCTGGTGCTCTACCTGTTCGGCACACCGGGCCAGCAGCGGTTCTGGTTCATGTGGGACGACATCGTGCGCGGCGCGATCGGCGCCGTCGTCATGGCCGACACACGCCGTCTGAAGGACTGCTTCCCGGTCCTGGACTACTTCGAGAGTTCCGGACTGCCCTACGTGGTCGCGGTCAACCACTTCGACGGCAGCGAGCTGTTCGAGCCGGAGGACGTGCGGGAGGCCCTGACCATCCCGCGGCACATACCTGTCATGATCATGGACGCGCGTCGCCGGATCTCCGTGATCGAGACCCTCCTGGCCCTCGTGGGCCACGCGCTCGACGAAACCCCCGAGTAGAGGACAGCCCGCATGCGGAAGATACTCGTCGTCGGAGCCGGTCAGTCCGGGCTCCAGATCGCTCTCGGCCTCCAGTCGCAGGGGTACGAGGTCACCCTGATGTCCAACCGGACGGCGGACGAGATCCGCACCGGCCGGGTCATGTCCACGCAGTGCATGTTCCACACGGCGCTGCAGCACGAGCGCGATCTCCAGCTGAACTTCTGGGAGTCCCAGGCCCCGAAGATCGAAGGACTCGGCGTCTCGGTCG
The DNA here is from genome assembly GCF_055578235.1 of Streptomyces sp. NPDC033136. Taxonomy (NCBI): domain Bacteria; kingdom Bacillati; phylum Actinomycetota; class Actinomycetes; order Kitasatosporales; family Streptomycetaceae; genus Streptomyces; species Streptomyces sp. NPDC033136. The sequence goes on along the minus strand of NZ_JBVIPD010000013.1, from coordinate 23,854 downwards.
CCGCCCCCGGCTCCTGGGCCGAGGGCCCCGCGGCACGTGCGATCGACTGGCTGGGCACGCTCGACGGGTACGCCCAGTCGATCGACCAGCGCGTGAAGATGGCCGGCTGGATGGAGACGTTCGCCCAGCGTGGCGGACAGCTCGTCATCCACGGCGCGGCCGTCGGCGACCTCGACTACTTCGCCCGCACGTACGACCTGGTGCTGGTCGCGGCCGGCAAGGGCGAGCTGGTGCAGATGTTCGCCCGCGACCCGGAGCGTTCCCCCTACAGCGAGCCGCAGCGCGCGCTGGCCGTGTCGTACGTCCACGGCCTCGGCCCGCGCCCCGAGCACCCCGGAACCGAAGGGGTCCGCTGCAACCTCGTGCCGGGCGTCGGTGAACTGTTCGTCATGCCCTGCCTGACCACCTCCGGCCGCGCCGACATCCTGTTCTGGGAGGGCATACCCGGCGGTCCGCTCGACGTGTTCAACGGCGTCAAGGACCCCGCGGAGCACCTCTCCCTGACCCTGGAACTCATGGAGCGGTACGTCCCCTGGGAGTACGCGCGGGCCACCAACGTCGAACTGACCGACGCGGGCGGCACGCTGGCCGGGCGCTACGCCCCCACCGTCCGCAACCCCGTCGGCAGCCTCCCCGGCGGCGGGCTGGTCCTCGGCGTCGCCGACGTGGTCGTCGCCAACGACCCGATCACCGGGCAGGGCTCCAACTCGGCGTCCAAGTGCGCCGCCGCCTACCTCGCCTCGATCGTCGAGCACGGCGACAAGCCGTTCGACGAGGAGTGGATGCGGGCCACCTTCGACCGCTACTGGAACACCGCCCAGCACGTCACCAAGTGGACCAACACGATGCTCGCGCCGCCGCCGGAGCACGTCCTGAACCTCATCGGCGCCGCCGGGGAACTCCAGCCGGTCGCCGACCGCTTCGCCAACGGCTTCAACGACCCGTCCGACTTCGAGAACTTCTTCTACGACCCGGACAAGTCCCAGGCCTACCTGGCAGAGGTGTCGGGCGCGGGCGCCGCGTAGCCCCCGAAGCCCTCGTCCGACCCGTCCGCGGCGCCTTCGGGGAGCTCCGGCGGCTCGTACCGCCGCACGGGCTCCCCGTCCGGGTCCGGGCGTACGGCGCCCAGGACCGGGTTGGCCGCGATCGGTGACACCTTCACCTTCGCACCCGGCCGGGGCGCGTGGACGACCATGCCGTCGCCGAGGTACAGCGCGACGTGCGTGGCCTCGGGGAAGTACACGACCAGGTCGCCGGGGCGCAGCTCCTCCAGCGGGATCCGCTCCAGCTGCTTCCACTGCTCCTGGCTGGTCCGCGGGATGGGCGTCCCGGCCTTGGCCCAGGCCTGCGAGGTCAGCCCCGAGCAGTCGTACGACCTCGGTCCCTCCGCGCCCCACTCGTACGGCTTGCCGAGCTGCCGTACGGCGTACCGGACGGCCCGGCCGCCCTCGGCCGTCGGCTTGCGGACGCTGCTCCTGCTGCCAGGGCTGCCGGGGCTGCCGCTGAGCGCGCCCGAGGCCAGGAACTTCTTCTGTGCCCTCGCCGTGCCGTCCTTCTCCAACTCGGCGAGGGCGGTGAGCTGGTCGGAACGGAGGGAGGCGAGGAGTTCCTCCACGTCCTTCAGGCGTGCGCGGACCTCGTCCCGCTCCCTCTTGCGCCGCTCGGTGAGGGCGAGCTGCCTGTCCAGGGCCTTGCGGGACTTGTGGGCCAGGTCGTGGGCCTTGCGCTCGTCGCCGGTGAGCCGGCCGATGGTGCCCGCCCGCTCCCGGGCGAGCCGGCCGATCACATGGCCCTGCTCGATCGCGTGCTGGGGGTCGCGGGCCAGGAGCAGGCGTACGTACGGGGAGATGCCGGTGCTGCTCTGGTACTGCTGCCGGGCGAGCCGGCCGGCAGCGCCCCGGCTGTCGTGCAGGGAGAGCCGGGCGCGAACGAGGGCGCGGTCCAGACGGTCGGTCTCCGCGCGCTGCCTCCTCAGGTTCTCCTCGGTCGTGTTGTAGGCCTCGGTGGCCCCTTCCGCCTTTCGGTACAGCTCCTGAAGATCCGTCAGAAGATCGGCGACGGGGACGTCCTCGGCGGTGCCGGGGGCCGGGGCGGCTGTGGCGGGGGTGGGCGCGAGGACCGTCGCCGTCGCAGCGACGCAGACCAGACGCACGAGCCTTGCTGACATGCCATCACCTCCGATGCGGGGGTGGCCCTTCGGCCACCGGACATTCGTGAGGATCAGGCGTGTGCGCGGGGTGCGCGCGGTGGGTGTGCGCGGTTCGGCGCAACGAGGTCACCCGTCGGCGTCGTCCGGCTTGCCGGGCGGCGTGGCGTCTGGCTCGTGGGGCGGCGCCTGATCGGGCTCGGCGGAGGGTGTGGGGCCTCCACCTGATCAGGAACGGTTCGGCTTCGACCAGGGCCAGTTCAGGCGGCGGGCCGGGGCGCCCTCCGGGGCGTACGCGTACTTCCAGCGGTTGGTGAGGCCGACCTTGCCCTGTCCCCGGGGTACGCGGCGGTAGACCAGGACGGTGGGCGGGCCGCCGTCGGGGGCCGGGACGGGGATGCGGTACGTCTTGGGCGGGTGGCCGGTGATGCCGAGCAGGACGGGCAGGACCCTGCCGTCCATGGGGCCGCCCTCGAAGGGGGTGTCTTCACTCTTCACGTGATCAGTGTCAGACATCCTCGGCGAGGGCCCGGACCAGGGCGTCGGTCTGCGGGTCGCGGCGGGCGGTCACCGTCAGCATGGCGACGAACTGCTCGACGAGCCAGTCGCGGAGCTCCTCGGCCGGGGGCTGCTTGTCCTCGTCGAGCCAGATGAGCGACGACGCCTCCACGGCGGTGATCCACATGCGGATGGTCATGCGCAGACGGGGCCCCGGTTCCGTGACCCGCAGGTGGCTGACGATGTGCTCGGCGGCGGCGCGGCGGACGCCGTCGACTATGGCGGTGGTACGGGAGGTCTCGACGACGCTGCCGCCCTGGAGGAGGGCGCTGAAGCCCGCGTCGTGCTGGTCGACGAAGGCGAGGTAGCGGTCGAGGGCGCGGGACAGACGGGGGAGGAGCGGCCCCTCGCGGGGTTCGTCGAAGCAGTGCCGGAGCTCGTCGGCGGCGGAGCGCAGGGCGGCCTCGTAGAGCTGCTGCTTGCCGCCGGGGAAGTACCGGTACACCAGGGGCCGCGAGACCCCGGCCGCCTCCGCCACGTCGTCCAGGGAGACGTCCTCCGGTGCGCGGTGGGCGAAGAGGCCCAGCGCCGAGGTGAGGAGCTGACTGCGGCGTTCCTCGACGCTGAGTCGCCGGTAGGCGGGGGTGGGGGCGGCTCGTGTCATGCCTCGCAGGGTAATTGGGGGGCCGGGGCGCTGCGTAGCGGGTGCCTCCGGCGGGCTGTGCGGGGGAGCGGGGTGCCTGCGGTGGCCTGTGGCTGCTTCGGTGGGGGTGGGGCGCTGAGCCGGCCTGACCGCCGCACGCGGTCAGTCACCCTGCTTGGACGTGACCTGACCGGGTTCGCTTTCGCGACCCGGTGACCCCTAGGCCAGCAACCCCGACGACCTCCACAGCCGTCGCCCGGCCCCTCGCAACACTCCGATGTCGTCGAGGAAGTCCGTCAGCCGCTTGGACCCGTTCTGCATGACCTCGCGGCGGTGCCCGCTCGCCCGTACCTGCGCGAGGGCCTCCCGCTTGTCCAGGCCCACGTTCGTGTAGACCTCGGGGTTCACGAACGCGACCGAGAACACCCGGGCGAACTCCCCGGAGGTGATGCGGGTGAACTCCTGGGACCACTTGGGGGCCGTCACCATCTGGCGGCGGAGTTCCTCGCGGGCGTAGCGGACGTGGCGGGCCTCCTCCACCACGTGGATGCGGGTGACGCCCCGGATCAGGGTCTGGACGCGCTCGTCCGGGAACGTCAGACGCTGCATCCAGTCGAGGACCTCCTCACCGAGCAGGGTCGCCGTGAAGGAGCCCGGGGTGGTCGAGATGGTCTTGAACAGGCGCCCCAGGTGCTGGTGCAGGCGGCTGACCGGGTAGTAGGGCGTGCCGCCGCGCGTGATCAGCCGGGCGAACATCTTGGAGTGCCGGCACTCGTCCTCGATCTCGGTGAGCGCGTAGCGGACGTGCGCGCTCGTCGCCGCCTTGTCGTAGATGTGCCGGACCAGCAGTTGCATCAGGATGATCTCGAACCAGATGCCGAGAGAGGCCAGCGCCGCCGCCTCGTGCTGGGAGAGCAGGATCCGCTGCTCCTCGCTCATCCGCTTCCATAGCGGCGTGCCGTAGAGCGACACCAGCTCCGGCGGCCAGAACCACTTGCCCTCCTCGAAGGGCGCGTCCCAGTCCAGCTCCTTGTCCGGGTCGAAGGAGTGCTTGGCGGAGGAGTCGAGTAGCCGTTGGGCCACCTGCTCCCGGTCCTTCAGCAGGCCGAGGGCATCGCGCAGGCCGTCGAGCGCGTCGGCTTCCGTCAGGGTCGTCATGGCTGCCCACCTCGTTGTGCACACGTCACGGTTGCTCTTATGAGACTGCCTGTCAGCAAGCTCGTCAATCCCCTGCGCGTCACTTGTTGACCCGGTGTCTGCCTCGGGTGAGCCCGCGGGCGTGCCGGCCGTCGACGACCATCAAGCTGAACAGGCGCGGACGCCCGGAGCCCGGCGTACCGGTGCCCGTGCTTCGGCGTCGGCCCCGCGCCGTCAGTCGCCGCCAGGCCGAGCAGCCCAGCTCCTCCGGTACGTCGCCGATCAGCGGTGCGGCTCCCTGGGGCGGGTGCGCCGTCCGCAGGGTGAAGGCGTACGGGGTCGGGCCGTGGGGGCGGATGTGGAGGAGGCGGGACTCCGCCTCGGCCACCGTGGGGCGGTGGCCCGCCGGGACCCACCACAGGGCGACCATGGCCTCTTGCCTTGAGCGGGCGATGTTGACCTCGGCGAGTTCGTACACGGTGGCAGGCTGCGTCATGTGCCGAACGTTAGGTAGGGAGCTTTCCGCCGGGGTGACCCGTCTCATCAACCGGGCAGCCATCAGCGGGACTTGAGTACCGCCTCCATCACCGCCCGGGCGATCGGCGCCGCGTCGCCGCCCCCGCTGATGTCCCGGCGCTCCGTCTCCCCCTCCTCCACGACCACCGCGACCGCCACCCGCGGCGCCGGGTCACGGTCGCCCTGCGCCCAGGAGATGAACCAGGCGTACGGCATGCCGGAGTTGCGGCGGCCGTGCTGGGCGGTGCCCGTCTTGCCGCCCACCTTGGCACCGCGGATCGCGGCCCGGCGGCCGGTGCCCTTCTCGACCACCTCCCGCATCAGCGCGCGCAGCCGGACCGCGGTCGAGGGGTACATCGCCTGCCGGACCGCGCGCGAGCCGGCCGTCGCGAGGGTGCTGCCGCCCGGCCGGGTCGTGCGTTCCACCAGGTACGGCTCCCGCACCTGGCCGCCGTTGGCCACGGCCGCCGCGACCATCGCCATCTGCAGGGGAGTGGCACGGGTGTTGTACTGGCCGATCGCCGACAGGGCGAGCTGCGCCTGGTCGAGCGAGGTGTCGAAGGTGGACCGGGCGACCGGGAACGGAACCCGCAGTCGAGGATTGTTGAAGCCGAAGGCGTGGGCCGTGGCCGTCATGTCCGTCACGCCCACCTCCACGCCGAGTTTGCCGAACACCGTGTTGCAGGAGAGGGTGAAGGCCTCGCGCACGGAGGCGTCCCGGCAGCCCCGGGCGGCGTTCGTCAGGCGGGTCCGCGTCCCGGGCAGGGTGTATGGGTCGGGGGAGTCCGTCGGCGCGTTGAGGTCCGTGACCACGCCGGCGTCCAGCGCGGCGGCCGCGGTGACGACCTTGAAGGTTGAGCCCGGCGGATACGTGTGCCGTGCCGCCCGGTTGAGCATCGGCCGGTCCTTGTCCGAGTTCAGCCGTGTCCAGGACCGGGCCGCCGCCGAGCCGTTCCCGGACAGCGGCTGGGGGTCGTAGGACGGGCGGGACACCAGGGCCAGGATCCGGCCGGTCGACGGTTCCAGCGCCGCGACCGCGCCCTTGAGCCCGGCCAGTCCCTTGAACGCCGCCCGCTGCGCGGCCGGGTCGAGGGTCGTGACGACGTCCCCGCCGGAGTTCCGTGCCCGCGTGAAGTCGTTCCACAGCGGGAAGGGCGCGAGCATCGGGTCCGAGCCGGACAGGATGCCGTCCTCGGTCCTCTCCAGGAGTGTCGTGCCGTACAGCTGAGAGGCGAAGCCGGTGACCGGGGCGTACAACGGGCCGTCAGTGTAGGTGCGTTCGTAGCGGAGGTGCTCGCGGGTGTCCTTCGAGCCGGTGACCGGCCGGCCGCCGACCAGGATGTCGCCGCGCGGCTCCTCGTAACGGACGATGTCGGGGCGGCGGTTGGCGGGGTTGCGGTCGTACTCGGGGGCCTGGACGATCTGGACGCGGGCGGCGTTCAGCAGCAGCGCCACCAGCAGCAGCGCGCAGAAGAGGCCGGCGTGCCGGATGTGCCGCGTCACCGGGAGCCCTGCCCGTCGCCCTGCCGCCGGGCCGAGTCGCTCACCCGGGCCAGCAGCGCCACGATCGCCCAGTTGGTGACCACGGACGAGCCGCCCTGCGCCAGGAACGGCATCGCCATGCCGGTCAGCGGGATCAGTCCGGTCACCCCGCCCGCGATCACGAACACCTGCAGCGCCACCAGCGAGGAGAGGCCGACCGCGAGCAACCGGCCGAAGGGCTCGCGAAGCGCGAGGCCGGCCCGGTAGCCGCGCTCCACCAGCAGCCCGTAGAGGAGGAAGATCGCGGACAGCCCTGCCAGGCCGAGTTCCTCGCCCGCCGTGGCCAGGATGAAGTCCGACTTCACGGCGAAGCCGATGAGTACGGAGTGGCCGAGGCCCAGGCCCGTGCCGAGGAGGCCGCCCTCCGCGAAGGCGAACAGGGACTGGGCGAGCTGGTTCGCGCCCTCGCCCGCCTCGATGGAGGCGAAGGGATGCAGCCAGGTCTCGATCCTGCTGTGCACGTGCGGCTCCATCCGGCCCACGGCGAACGCACCCACCGCCGCCAGCAGCAGGCCCACGGCGATCCAGCCGGTGCGGCCGGTGGCGACGTAGAGCAGGACGACGAACAGGCCGAAGAACAGCAGCGACGTGCCGAGGTCGCGCTCCAGGACCAGCACGCCCACACTGACCAGCCAGACGGCGACGATCGGCCCGAGGACGCGGCCGGTGGGGAGCTGCAGCTTCCAGATGCGGCGGCCGGTGCAGGCGAGGGCGTTGCGGTTCGCGGCCAGGTACGCGGCGAAGAACACCGCCAGCAGCACCTTCGCGAACTCGCCCGGCTGGATGGAGAACCCGGCGATCCGGATCCAGATGCGGGCCCCGTTCACCGCCGGGAACAGGATCGGCAGCGTGAGCAGCACCAGCGCGGCGACGACACAGACGTAGGTGTAGCGCTGGAGCACCCGGTGGTCGCGCAGGAGCAGCATGACCAGAATGAACAGCGCCACGCCCAGCGTTGACCACACCAGCTGGGCCGGCGCCGCCCGGTCGCCCGGGGTCTCCAGGTCGAGCCGGTAGATGAGCACCAGGCCCAGCCCGTTGAGCAGCACGCCGATCGGCAGGAGGAGGGGGTCGGCGTGCGGAGCCCGCAGGCGTACCGCCAGATGGGCCAGCAGCGCGAGCACGCCCAGTCCGGCGCCATAGCCGGCGGATCCGGGCGGCAGTGCTCCGTGCTGGGCGAGGCCCACGGCGCAGTAGCCGTACACGGACAGCAGTACGGCCAGGACGATGAGGGCGAGTTCGATGCCCCGGCGCCGGGGGAGGCGGCGGACGGCGGGCGCGGGCGGGTCCGCCGTCGCCACGGTGATTCCGGCCTTGCTCATGTCCGGAACCTACCCAAACGGGACGTCTTGTGCGCCTTTGGGTGACAGAATGTCAGCACCAGCGTGGCGCGGGGCCGATGTTGTCGATGTAGCGGGCCGCGCCCCAGGCCCAGGTGCCGTCCGTGAGCAGGTACCAGAGGGGATTGCCCTGCACGGTCTCACCTCCGGTCTTGCAGAAGATCTTGACGATGTCGCCCTTGTGGGCATACCGGATGATCTGGGAGCCGCGGTTCGGGGCGCTGCGCAGCGCCAGCGTGTTCGCCGTGACGACGCCCTTGTAGAGGCGCTGGTCGTGGTTACCGTTGCCGCCGATCGGGTCGTCGTTGCCGTTGCCGTTGCCGCCGATCGGGTCGTGGTGGCCGTTGCCGTTGCCGTTGCCGCCGATCGGGTTGTGGTGGCCGTTGCCGTTGCCGCCGCTCGGGTCCCAGCCGTCGTGCGTGGCGGCGGCAGGAGTGACGGCGGCCGCGGCGGCGAGGAGACCGGCGGCGGCGACTATGGAGAGGCGGGAGCGCAGGGACATGGGGAGTACCTCCATGTGGGGGCGAAATTGCCGAAGCTGACTTATCGCTACATTAGGAGCGCCCCGCGGGCCCCGCCCCTCACGCTGGGCCATAGGAGGACACGCCCCGGACTCTCACTCCGCAGGCAGTTCCAGGGTCGCCACGGCCCCGCCGTCCGGGGCGTTGCCGAACACCAGCCGCGCCCCCAGCACCTCCGCCTGCCCCGACGCGATGGTCAGCCCGAGCCCGTGCCCCCGCGCGCCCCCCTCCGTGCGGAAGCGCTGCGGCCCGTGCGCCACCAGGTACTCCGGGAACCCGTCCCCATGGTCCCGAACGGTCACCACCGGACCGTCGACGGTCACTACCACCGGCCCCCGCCCGTGCTTGTGCGCGTTCGCCACCAGGTTCCCCAGCACCCGCTCCAGCCGCCGCCGGTCCGTCTCCACGGACACGTTCCGCACGACCCTGACCTCCGCGTCGCTCCCCGCCGCCCGCACCGCCCGCTCGGCCAGCGGCCCCAACTGCTCGGTGTCCAGCTCCAGCCGCTCGCGACCCGTGTCCAGCCGCGAGATCTCCAGCAGGTCCTCGGTGAGCGTGCGCAGTGCCGCCACCCGGTCCCGCACCAGCTCCGTCGGTCGGCCCGGCGGCAGCAGTTCGGCCGCCGCGTGCAGCCCGGTCAGCGGCGTACGCAGCTCGTGCGCGACATCCGCCGTGAACCGCTGCTCCGCGAGCAGCTTGCCCTGCAGCGACGACGCCATCGAGTCCAGCGCGGCGGCGACCGCGGCCACCTCGTCCTGCGGACGCGCCGGATGCCTCGTCCGCGGGTCCGGCCGCGGGTCCGGCCGCGAGTCCGGCCGCGAGTCCGTACGGGGGATCGTACGGGGGTCGTTCACGCGCGCGTCCAGATCGCCCGCGCTGATCCGCCGGGCCACCCGTGCCGTGGTGTGCAGCCGCCGTGTCACCCGCGTCACCGCGAACGCGCCGACCAGCAGTGTCGCGCCGATCGCCAGTCCCGAGGACCATAGGATCGCCCGGTCCAGGCCCGCGATCGTACGGGCCTGCTGCGCGTAGTCGACCGCCACCGCCAGGGCCCGGCCGCCGTCGGCGGGTCCCGCCGCCCACATCGTGGGACGCCCGTCCCGGTCCGCGACCATCGTGCCGCGCTCCCCGGACACCGCCAGGTCCCGCAGCTCCCGGGGCAGCCCCGGGGGATCCACCGCGGCGCCCCGCCGGAGCGTGTCCCCGGCCTCGTACCGATCCGTCACCTGCGTCAGCCGCTGCAGCGCCCGCTCGCGGGCCTGGCCGACGGTCTGGTTCGTCACCTGCACGTGCACCAGGACACCGAGCAGGGCGGCCAGCGCGCAGCACATCACCGTGATGAAGGCGGCGGCCTTGGCGGCGAGCGTCCCGGACCACTGGGGGAGGGCGGGTCTCATCCTGTGTCCGCCGAGGAGGAGGCGGAGGAGGACGGGGCGGCGGGGGAGGCCGACGGGTGCCGGGAGTGCTTGCGCGGGCCGGTGCGCAGCATCTCGTCGTGGGTGAGGAGCATGGCCCGCTGATCCCGGTCCCAGGTCCACTGGAGGCGGTACTCGTACCCCGCGACCTCGGAGGGCGAGCGGATGACGAGGGAGCGCCCGGCCAGTTCGACGCGGCTCAGCGCGTCCTCCCAGGCCATCACCTGCATGAGCCGGTGCTTGTCGACGGTGTAGACGCGGACCGCGGTGGTCTTGCCGGGCAGCAGGGAGAAGCCCAGCGTCAGGTCGTCGCGCCCGTCGCCGGTCAGATCCCGGTAGTACGGCTCGAGGACCGGGCATGTCCCGCGCTCCGGGCCCTCGGCGCAGCCGGCCATCCGGGCCTCGGTGCCGTGGTGGGGTGCCTGGTCGCCGTCGTAGTCGTCCGGGTGCGCGGCGATCTCGGCCCGGACGATGGCGACCGGGTTCACCCGGCGGATGTCGTCGCCGGGGACCTTGATCCCCTTGACCACCTCGGTGTTCACCTCGCCGATCTCGAAGGCCGGACTGGACGCCGGTGTCAGCCCAGGCCACAGCCGGGCCGGGCCGACCGCCGTCCGGGTCGGCCCCGCGCCCTCCAGCCGGCCGGCGTCCCCGCAGCCCACCACGGCGGCGGCCAGCAGCAGGGCGGCGACGGCGGCACGGCGGACGGCACGGCCACGACGGCTCCATGGCCGGCCGGGACGGCCCTCGGAGCGGCCGGGGCGGCCGACGGGACGGCCGAGCCGGGTTCCGAGCCGGATTCGGAGCCGGATTCCGTGGCGGGTTCCGAGCCGGATTCGGAGCCGGATTCCGTGGCGGGCTCCGTGGCGGGCTCCGGGGCGGCTGAGGGGCACTGCACTCCTGCGGTTCGTGGGTGATCACGTGGCTCGGACGCAACCGCCGACCGGGTACACCCTATTCGCGAGGAAGTCCCATTTGCGCGAGAGGGCAGCCGTATGCCGCGCTACTCGGCGAGCTCCTCCAGCAGCCGGGCGGTGGCGAGCCCGGCCCGCAGGTACGCGACGAACAGGTCGTTGTGCAGCGCCCAGGGCGAGCGGCGGTCCCGGATCAGCCGGATCGCCGCCTCGGCGGAGCGGCCCTGGCGTATCAGCGCCTGCGCGACGACCAGGCCGGAGCGGTTGTAGCCGTGGTAACAGCGGACGAGGACGCTGCGGCCCTCGTCCAGCGCCTCGCACGCTGCCTCGGCCAGCCGGATCACCCCCGCCAGCTGCGTTCCGTCGAGCGGCCCGTCGGGGATCGGCCACACATGGTGCCGGACGCCCGGACCGGGCCCGTGCCCCGGCAGCCGCAGCAGCGTCTGCACCAGGTCGAACTCGTCCCGTACGACGACGAACTCCGGATGGCCCGAGGCGCCGGCGTACTCGTGGCCGCCCATCCACAGGCCGGGGACGACCTCGCTCCAGGGGCTCTCCGGAGCCGGGACATCGGGATTCCTGCGGGTACGCAACGGCGCCTCCCCACATCACCGCCCAGCTCCTCTCAAAGGTAACCGGGTTCTTGCCCCCGCAGCACCCCGCCTGTTCCCATGGTCAGGGGTGATGGTGCATGGACCGACTGCGCGTCATACCGACCTGGCGGCACGGCCGGGAGCGCCTCTACGTCTGCCTCCCGGACGGCCGGAACATCGCCTGGTACGACCGTGAGGCGGCCCGGGTCAACCTGCTCGGCCAGGACCGCGAGGACGATGTCCTGCGGGTCCTCGGGCCCTTCGTCACCGGCCCCGTGACGGTCGGACCGCCCCCGGTGCCCACGCCCGCCGAACTGGCCCGCCTCACCCTCCATCCCGACGACGACCTGGCCCCCAACCGCCCCGGCGAGGCCCTCATCGTCGACCTCGACCGCGCCCCCGGCCCGGCCCATCGGCTGCGGCCCGACCCGCGCCGCCGCGCCCTGGCCGCCGAGCAGGCCGTCGGGGACGTCCTGGACAGGCTGGACGGCGCGGGCTGGCACGCCCTGCACTCGGTGCCGCTGCCCGGCGGCGACCGCATCCACCACCTGCTGATCGGCCCCGGTGGCCTGTTCGCCCTGCACGCGCTGTACGCCCGCAAGCAGCGCGTGCGGATCTCCGACCCGATGGTCAGCCTGGGCCGTCGCGACCCGTACCCCCTGCTGCGCCGCGTCCGCTCCGACGCCGACCGCGCCTCCTACGCCCTCACGGCGGAGGTCCGTCCGGTCCTCGCCCTGGTGGCCCCGGCGGAGGTGTCGGTCCCGGCCGCTCCCCGCGAGGTCCGCGTCCTGCCGGACGTGGAGCTGGAGGCCCTGGCCCGCCAGGGCGGGGTCCTGAAACCGGCGGATGTGGAGGGCCTGCACGCGATCGCCCGGGACCGGAACACCTGGGCGCGGGTGTGAGGGTGGGCCGGACAGCTGGGCGCGGGTGTGAGGGAGGACCGGCCAGCTGGGCGCGGATGTGTGGCAGGGCCGGAACGCCAGGGCGCGAGTGTGAGGGCGGGTCGACAGGTCCGTGGTCACGGCAGTGATCCGGCCCGGTCCGGATCCAGCAGCGGCGCCAGCAGATCCCCGTGGTCCCGCACCCGCGGCGCGATGTCCCCCGCCCGGAAGTCCAGCCGGCCCGGCGCGCCGCACTCCTCGATCTCCTCCCAGGTCACCGGCGCCGAGACGGTCGGCTCCGCGCGGGCCCGGAGCGTGTAGGGCGTCGCCGTCGTCTTGCGGGCGGCGTTCTGGCTCCAGTCGACGAAGACCTTGCCGGGCCGCAGGCTCCGGGTCATCCGGTGCAGGGCGAGCCGCGGCATGGCCTTCTCCGCCTCGACGGCCAGCGCCCTGGCGTACTCGGACACGCGCTCGGAGGACGCCCCGCGTACCGCGGCGAGCAGGTGCAGTCCCTTGGAGCCGGAGGTCTTGGCGCAGGTCTCGATGCCGTCCTCCGCGAGCCGTTCCCGCAGCCACAGCGCGACCTCGCAGCACTGCATGATGCTCGCGGGCGCCCCCGGATCGAGGTCGAAGACGATCCGGTCGGCCTCCTCCGGCGTGCCGACGAGCCACTGGTGGGTGTGGAACTCCGTCACGAGGTTGGCCGCCCACATCAGGCTCGGCAGGTCCTGCACCAGCACCATCCGCGACGGCCCCTCGACCCGCGGCACCTCGGCGGTGGTGACCCACTCGGGCGTACCCGGCGGCACGTTCTTCGCGAAGAACACCTGCCCGTCCGGACCGTCCGGGTAGCGCAGGAAGGACACCGCCCGGTCACGCAGATGGGGCAGCAGGACCTCGGCGACGGTCGCGTAGTAGTGCAGCACCTCGCCCTTGGTGAAGCCGGTGGCGGGATACAGCACCTTCTCCAGATTGCTGAGCGCGAGCCGTCGCCCCTCCACGACTGTGATAGGCGCCATACGATAAGAATCCCACGCAAACCATGACGAACACTCCCGAGCGTGACCGGAAGGGTGCTGCACGTGAGATCCATATGGAACGGCGCCATCTCGTTCGGCCTGGTCAGCATTCCGATCAAGCTGGTGAACGCCACGGAGAGCCACTCGATCTCGTTCCGCCAGATCCACACCGAGGACGGCGGCCGCATCCGCTACCGCAAGTTCTGCGAACTGGAGGACCGAGAGGTCACCCAGGGGGAGATCGGCAAGGGCTACGAGGACGCGGACGGCTCGATCATCCCCATCACCGACGAGGACCTGTCCCAGCTTCCCCTCCCCACGGCCAAGACGATCGAGATCGTCGCCTTCGTCCCGGCCGACCGGATCGACCCGCTCCAGATGGATGCCGCCTACTACCTCCAGGCGAGCGGCGCCCCGGCGGCGAAGCCGTACACCCTGCTGCGGGAGGCACTCAAGCGCAGCAACAAGGTGGCGATCGCGAAGTTCGCCCTGCGCGGCCGGGAACGCCTGGGCATGCTCCGGGTCGTCGGCGAGGCCATCGCGATGCACGGCCTGCTGTGGCCGGACGAGGTCCGTGCCCCCGAGGACCTGGCCCCCGACACGGACGTCACGGTCCGCGACCAGGAACTGGACCTGGCCGACGCGCTGATGAACACCCTCGGCGAGGTCGACCTGGAGGACCTGCACGACGAGTACCGCGAGGCAGTGGAGGAGGTCATCGCCGCCAAGGCCGCCGGCGAGGCCCCGCCCCAGGCCCCGGAGCCCGCGGCCGGCGGCAAGGTCCTCGACCTGATGGCGGCCCTGGAGAACAGTGTCCGCGCGGCCCGCGAGTCCCGTGGCGAGGAGGCCGACGACCACGCCGGGGTCGCGTCGCTCCCGCCGCGCAAGACGGCCCGCGCGGCCCCCAAGCAGACCGGCGGCAAGAAGTCGACGTCCACCGCGAAGAAGCCCGCGGCCAAGAAGACAACGGCCGCGGCCAAGAAGTCGACGGCCAAGTCGGCCCAGGGCACGAAGAAGACGGCGTCGGCGTCCAAGGGCACCGCGAAGAAGACCCAGGCGAAGAAGTCGACGCCTCGCAAGCGCTCCGCCTGACGGCGCGCTTCAGGGCACGCACGCGATGCCCTGCCCCGGCGCTCACTCCCCCAGGGGTGCTCAGCCCCCAGGGGGAGCCCGGGGCCTCAGGGGAGACTGGAGAGCCCCAGGGAGGCGGTGGGCGAGCCCGCCCCAGGGAGGAGGCGGGAGAGGGCCATGCCGAGGGAGCGGGCACCGCTCGCCTCAGGCCACGCGCCGCTCCTCCTGCTCGGGCTCCTCGTCCTCCTCGTCCGGCAGATGGACGTCGCCGACCGAGATGTTGACCTCCACGACCTCCAGACCGGTCATCCGCTCCACGGCGTTGATGACGTTGGTCCGGATGTCCGCGGCGGTGTCGGCGATGGCGGCGCCGTATTCGACGACCACGTCCAGGTCGACAGCGGCCTGACGCTCACCGACCTCCACCTTCACGCCCTGCGTGACGCCGGAGCCCGTGCCGGGCACGCGCTGCCGCACGGCACCGAGGGCCCTGGTCACCGAGCCGCCGAGATTGTGGACCTCGGGAACCTCCCGGGCCGCCATGCCTGCGATCTTGGCCACGACCGGGTCCGCGATCGAGGTGCTGCCACGGGCCTCCGGGGGCGTGCTCGCCCCGGTGCGGCCCTGTTGTGCCGTGGCCCCGCCCTGCCTGCCTTCTGTGGTGCTGCGCTGAGTGGTATCCGTCATGACCGCCACCTCGATGATCGGTGAGGGGATGTGCAGCGTCGCTCCTATCCACCGTAGAGCAATGGTGCGTATGGGGCGAAAGTGGATGAAATTCCGAGGTTGTGACTGAGGGCGGGCAGTCGTGCGTGTGCGACACCAGACCGGCCGGCGCCGCCAGGGTGGCGCGGTTCGTCTCGCGTACGTCCGTACCGCCGACGAGGACCTGTTCCTCACTCACGTCGAACAGCCGCAGGTGCAGCCCCGGATCAGGTGGGGCCCTCGTCCTGCGGTGTGTCCGGTGCCGTGCCGGCCAGGTAGACGGTGTTGGCCGAGGTGCCGCCTTGCAGGGGGTTGTCGAAGTCGACGACGTGGGCCACTGCTTGTGCGAAGGCCTCCGTGAGCGCGGAGGTGAACTGTTCGTCGGGCGGGTCGTTCGACCACAGGGCGAACACCCCGCCGGGGTGGAGTTGAGCGGCGAGAGCGCGAAGCCCGGCAGGCTGGTAGAGCGCCGCATGGCGCGGGTGGAGCACATGACGCGGTGAGTGGTCGACGTCCAGCAGGATGGCGTGGAAGCGGCGGCCCGGCGCACTGAGGTCCAGACCGCGTGGGTCGGCGGCCAGCGCGAAGAAGTCGCCGTGCACCAGGCGGCAGCGGGCGTCCGACGTGAGCCGGGCCCCGAGGGGCACCAGGTGCCGCTCGTGCCAGTCGATGACTTCGGCGAGCGCTTCGATCACGGTCACCGAGCGCACCCGTGGGTCGTCCAGGGCCGCCTGGGTCGTGTAGCCGAGTCCGAGTCCGCCGACGGCTACGTCGAGTTCGGTGGCCGGCAGTTTCGCCAGGGCGAGCTCCGTGAGCGCGATCTCGCCCGTGGTGAAGAGACTGGACATCAGGAACTCGTCGCCTAGCTTCACCTCGTACACGTCGTCGCCCGACTCCGGGTGGCGGCGCCGGCGCAGACTGATTTCGCCGATGGGGGTCGGTTTCCAGTCGATCTCCTCGAAGCGCAGGCTCATCCGTTCACCTTTCTGACGGTCGGGGACACACGGTTACCGGCCGGTGCCGGCCCGGCGACGCATGCTCCGCCCCCGGCCGTGGCCCGGTCAGGTGTCGATGATGACGGGGATGACCAGTGGCCTGCGGCGGTGGGTGCGGAAGGCCCAGTTGGCCACGGCGCGGCGCGCCTCGGTCACGGCGGGGGGAGGGGCAGGGCCAGGGAGCGGTGGAGACGGTAGCGCCCGCCGTGGGTGAGGCGCACCCCGGGCGTACCGGAGAAGATCTCGTGCCCCTGGTCGTGATCACCGGCCTCGGCTGCCTCCTGGTGCGCCTCGACGCTGGTCCACTCCGTGTACAGCAGGACGCGGCTGCCGTCGGCGCTGTGCAGGAAGTGGGCCGAGATCGCGCCGGGGTGCCCGCTCTCCTTCGGCTGGGCGGCGATCACGGCGTCGGTGAAGAAGCGCTGGCGCTCGGGCCCGTCCACGTCGAAAGCGGCCGTGATCAGGCAGCCCGGGACGCGGGTCCCGTGCTCCTCGGCCATGCTGCGGTACAGCCGGTAGCGGGGCGGACCGGCCAAGGGAGCGGCGTAGCCACCGCCTTGCAGGTACGCGTCGTACGCCCCGGCGCTCTCCCACTGCGCGAGCGACAGCACCGTCTCGCCGTCCGTGCTCGCGAACCAGCTCACAGCGGACAGGCCGCGGGGCGGGGAAGCGCTCTGCAGCGCATGCACCTCGTCATCCATGACCAGCCGCTGCCGGTCGGGTCCGCCGACGTACCGTGCGCCGATCGCGGCGGTGCCGGTGCGGGCGATGTCCGGGAAGCGGTCGGTGGTCAACGCGGTCTCCCTGAAAGGTGAAGGGCGGACTGGTCCCGACGATGATGCGGGGGTGGAGGCACGGGCGGGCAACTGCTTTACCGAGCCGCAGGGCAGGGCGTCGGGCGCGCGGGCGGGAACTTCACGTCAACACCACGCGTCCGGCCTCGTAGAACCGCTCTCGCGGAACGCTCAGCCCGTCCGTGGCTGCCCCCGGTTCCACCCTCTTGCAAACCTACCGTAACGAGAGGGTAGGTTTGTGGTCCGGCGAGGGCGCCGGCACACGGGGCGAGGCGGTGAAGCCGTGGGCGAGAAGCTGATCCAGATCGGCGAGGTGTCCGAACGCACGGGGCTGTCGCTGCGGACGATCCGCCATTACGAGGACGTCGGCGTGGTCGCCCCCAGCGAGCGCAGCATGGGTGGCTTCCGCCTCTACACCGAGGCCGAGGTGCGCCGACTGGCGCTGGTGCGGCGGATGCGGCCGCTGGGCTTCTGCCTCGACGACATCCGCGCCCTGCTGGGCGTACTGGACCAACTCCCCGGCGACGGCGGACCGTTGCCGGAGAACGACGAGCACGACGAGCACGCACACGAGGAACTGGTGGAACGGTTGCGTACGTACGCGGTGAAGGCCGACACGCGGTGCGAGGACCTGCGGCGGCAGCTGGGCCGTGCGGAGGACTTCGCCCGCTCCCTGCACGGCCACCTGGCCCGGCTCGTGGACGCCACGGCCGCGGCGGACCCGGAGGCGGTGCGATGAGCTCCACCGGTGAATGGGCGGCCTCCGAGGCGGCTCGCCGGCGCACGTTCGCCGTGATCAGCCACCCCGACGCGGGCAAGTCCACCCTGACCGAGGCCCTCGCCCTGCACGCACACGCCATCACCGAGGCGGGCTCGGTACACGGTAAGGCGGGGCGGCGAGGGGTGGCCTCGGACTGGATGGAGATGGAGAAGGCCCGTGGTATCTCGGTCACCTCCGCGGTGCTGCAGTTCGCCCACCGGGGATGTGTGCTGAACCTGCTGGACACCCCCGGCCACGCCGACTTCTCCGAGGACACCTACCGTGTGCTGGCCGCGGTGGACTGCGCGGTGATGCTCATCGACGCCGCCAAGGGCCTGGAGGAGCAGACCCGCAAGCTCTTCGACGTCTGCCGGCACCGCGGCATCCCGGTCATCACGTTCGTCAACAAGTGGGACCGGCCCGGCCGTGAGGCGCTGGAGCTGCTGGACGAGATCGAGCGCGAGTTCCGCCTCAAGCCCACCCCCGTCGCCTGGCCGGTCGGTGACCGCCGGATACCTGCGGGGACTGATCGACGTACGGAGTCCGGGGCAGATGCTGCGCTACGCCCGCACCCCCGGCGGTGCCCACGAAGCCATCGAGGAACCCGTCCCGGCTGATCGGGCCGCTCTGGAGGACGGCGCGGACTGGGGGAAGGCGGCTGAGGAGCTTGATCTCCTCCAGGCCGACGGTGCCGTACACGATCGGGAGGCGTTCCTGGCGTGCCGGACCACGCCGGTCTTCTTCGGTGCCGCGATCTCCAACATAGGAGTGCGGCTGCTGCTCGACGCGATGGTCGACCTCGCCCCGCCGCCCGGCCCGCGCGAGGTGGCGAGCGGAGGCGTACGGCCGGTGGACGCCCCCTTCTCGGGGCTGGTGTTCAAGGTGCAGGCCAACATGGACCCCGCCCACCGGGACCGGATCGCCTTCATGCGCGTGTGCTCGGGGATCTTCGAGCGCGGCATGACGGTCACCCGTGCAGCCTCCGGCAAGCCGTTCGCCACCAAGTACGCGCACAGCGTCTTCGGCCAGGACCGTTCCATGGTCGACATCGCCTATCCCGGCGACGTGGTCGGCTTGGTCAACGCCACCGCCCTGCGCGTCGGCGACACCCTCTACGCCGGCCAGTCGACGGTGTTCCCGCCGATGCCCACCTTCGCGCCCGAGCACTTCGCCGTGGCCCGCCCGGTCGACCTCGGCCGGTCCAAACAGTTCCGGCGCGGTATCGCGCAGCTGGACGAGGAGGGTGTCGTCCAAGTCCTGGTCTCCGACCTGCGCGGGGACCAGGCGCCGGTGCTGGCCGCGGTCGGCCCGATGCAGTTCGACGTCGTGAGCGCCCGCATGGCGGGGGAGTTCTCCTCCCCGGTGAAGCTGGAGACGCTGCCCTACCGCGTGGCCCGCGCCACCGACCCGGCCGGCGCGGAAGCTCTCAACCGTTCACGGATCGTCCAGGGTGAGGCCCTCACCCGCATCCGCGACAAGGCGCAGCTCGCCCTGTTCCCCGATCGCTGGCAGGCGGGCTCCTTCGAGCGGGAGTTCCCCGCCGCCCGGCTGGACCACCTCATCGCCGCCCACGAGTAGGACGGCCGCCGAGGAGCGGGGAGCAGGCCGATGTCTCCCCCGAGGGGAGAGTATGTGCCCGATCCCGCCGGTCGTCGCTCGGTTGATCAGCACTTCCGTAAACGTTCGGCCCGGAGTGCCATTGGGGCGAGCCGGTGGCATGTGGGATCCCGCCGCGGGCGCCCCGGACGACTGCTACGACATCACCGACCAACTGCCCGACGCCACCACACGGTTGCGGGCTGAGGCGGAGGGGGAGCCGAGGGGCCGGCGAAGTCTGTCGACGCCCGGGGCCATCACTGGCCCGTACGGCAGTGATCCGGGCTCACCGTCGCACGGCGTCACCGAAGAGGTGACGGGCAGCCGCAGGCGGCTGATCGACAAGCGGCCGGATGGCATCGAGGTGCCCGGACCGTCATGGCCGTGCCCCTCGTCCGGCACTGCGACCGCCGACGCGGCTCAGGCGCCCGCGCGGGCGTCGGCCTGCAGGCGGCGGCGGAGTGTGGTGGCGAAGTCCTCGGCCATCTCCAGGCGGGCCCGCAGGGTCTCGCAGCGGGCGTCGGCCACCTTGCGGTAGGAGTCCAGCCGCTCCCGCAGCCGCTCGCGCTCCTCGCCGGCGGGCGGGTCGTCGGTGGCGGCGAGGCGGTCGGTGATGTCCAGCAGGTCGCGCATCTCCTCCAGGGAGAAGTCCAACGGCTTCATCCGGCGGATCACCATCAGGCGCTCGACGTCGGACTCCGTATACAGCCGGAAGCCGCCCTTGCTGCGGGCCGAGGGGATCACCAGGCCCACTTCCTCGTAGTGCCGGATGGTGCGCAGAGACAAACCGGTCCGCTCGGCCACCTCGCCGATCTGCATCTGCCGCTGATCCGTCATCGCTCCATGATCCCCTTCGTTGTTTCTTCGATTTTCGAATCCGTAAAGCAACCCACCTTACGTGACATGAATCACAGGATCTTGGCGGGCGTTTACCTGCGTTTCACAAGCCGCACGTCGCACTCTGCCCTCACGTCAGGGTAGAGTCTCGACGTGTTCACCGCCGCCGTCGAGAGTGACGGCAGGAGTGAACGCCATAGCGTGGGCCTGACCGGGCCCCGATGGCATCCGAAGACTTCCGGGCCATGATGCCCGACCGGCAGCCGGACGGCTGCCTTGCAGACCGGCTGGGCCCCGTTGAAGTGGCCGGGCCGCCGAGGATTCCGCCCCATTCGTGCGCGGAGTCGTGTGTGCCTTACGGCATTACTTCGTAGACGACGTGGAAGCGTCCGCCAGTTGCTGGCGCATCCGCCTGAACAGAAACGGTTGCATGTCACTGCTGCCCGCAGCCCCGAAGTTCCGCCTCTCCAAGCCGGACTGGCTCGACTCCCCGAAGGTCTTCCGTACCGAGGTGCTGGCCGGCCTGGTCGTTGCCCTGGCGCTCATCCCCGAGGCGATCTCCTTCTCCATCATCGCCGGGGTCGACCCGGCGGTCGGCCTGTTCGCCTCCTTCACCATGGCCGTCGTCATCTCGGTCGTGGGCGGCCGCAAGGCCATGATCTCCGCCGCGACCGGCGCGATCGCCCTGGTCATCGCCCCGCTCAACCACGAACACGGCCTTGGCTATCTGATCGCGGCCGTCATCCTCGCCGGCGTCTTCCAGGTGATCCTCGGCGCGCTCGGCGTGGCCAAGCTCATGCGGTTCGTGCCGCGCAGCGTCATGGTCGGTTTCGTCAACGCGCTCGCCGTCCTGATCTTCATGGCGCAGGTGCCGGAGCTGCACGACGTGCCGTGGGCCGTGTATCCGCTCGTCATCGGCGGTCTCGCTCTGATGGTGCTCTTCCCCAAGGTCACGAAGGTGATCCCGGCCCCGCTGGTCTCCATCATCGTTTTGACCGTGATCACCGTGGCGGCCGCGATCGCGGTGCCGACCGTCGGCGACAAGGGCGCGCTGCCCTCCTCGCTGCCCGTGCCGGGCTTGCCCGACGTGCCCTTCACGATGGACACGCTGACCACCATCGCCCCGTACGCGTTCGCCATGGCCCTGGTGGGCCTCATGGAGTCGCTGATGACGGCCAAGCTGGTCGACGACATCACCGACACCCACTCGGGCAAGACCCGCGAGTCGATCGGCCAGGGCGTCGCCAACATCGTCACGGGCTTCTTCGGCGGCATGGGTGGCTGCGCGATGATCGGCCAGACGATGATCAACGTGAAGGTGTCCGGCGCGCGCACCCGCCTGTCGACCTTCCTGGCGGGCTCCTTCCTGATGGTGCTGTGCATCGTCTTCGGCCCGGTCGTCTCCGACATTCCCATGGCCGCCCTGGTCGCCGTCATGATCATGGTGTCGTTCGCGACCTTCGACTGGCACTCCATCGCCCCGAAGACCGTCAAGCGGATGCCGCTCGGCGAGATGACCGTCATGGTCGTCACCGTCGCGTGCGTGGTCGCCACCCACAATCTGGCCATCGGCGTCGTGGTCGGCTGCATCACCGCGATGGTCGTCTTCGCCAAGCGCGTCGCGCACCTGGTCAACGTCTCCGGTGTCGTCGACCCCGACGGCAACCAGGTCGTCTACGCGGTCACAGGCGAGCTGTTCTTCGCCTCCTCCAACGACCTCGTCTACCAGTTCAACTACAAGGACGACCCGGACGACGTCGTCATCGACCTCTCCGCCGCCCACATCTGGGACGCCTCCTCCGTCGCCGCCCTGGACGCCGTGGAGACGAAGTACGCCCAGCGAGGCAAGAAGGTGACCATCATCGGCCTGAACAAGCCCAGCGCCGACATGCACGAGCGCCTCGCCGGCCAGCTGACCGGCAGCCACTGACCGTGACCGGACCGGCCGCCCTTCCCCGACCACGGACGTAGGTGGGGGAGGGCGGTCTTTCCGTGTGAGTGCCGGGACCCGGAGAGCGCCCCGTTTCCTTCCGAGTTTGGGCGTCAGACCTTGATGACGGTGGCGCGCGTTCCGCATAGGGCCGTGACATCTTCCGGGTCGGAGGTGAGCACGGTGACGGGCCCAGGGGCGGCAAGGGCGGTCGCGCTGAGCATGGCCTCGATGGCGTACTTGTGGCCGTGCAAGCCGCCATCGGTGAGCAGGGCGGCGGCGTGGCGTGCGACTGCGTCGGTGACCGGCTCCACGATGAGGCGGGAGAGTGTCCACTCCAGGGCCGGGCGGTTGATACGTGGGTGGACGACTTCCACCAGAGTGGCCGCTGACGTGATCACACGCAGGTCATCGACGCGTGCCAGGGCGAGCCAGGCGGTGACTGTCCGGTCGCGCAGCACGGCCTTGGCCAGCCCTCCGCTGTCGAGTACCAGCGTGCCGCCCGGGGCGGCAGGGGAGCGTGTCACGCCGCGCTCGCCTCATCGCCGACCTGCTGTGCGCGTGCCTGGTGGAGCTGGTCGCGCAGGGCCTGCACCTCATCATCAGTGATGGGGCCGTGCTGTGCCTCGGCGACCTGGATGAGTTCGTTGAGGTTGTCGCGCTCGATCTGGCGGGCGACGGCGGCGGCGACGTAGGCGGACAGGCCGGAGGGGCCACTACGGGCGCGGGCGGCTTCGGCGATGTCCCGGGGCATGGTGATCGAGTACTTCTGGGTAGGCTCGCTCATGCTCTTCATGCTACTGCGGATGCTACCGCCGTGATTCGAGTCGACCGCCGCTCACCTTGGCCAGATCGGTGGTGGTCAGCGCTGGGCTGCCCTGGTGGTGCGGATCAAGATCCAGGCAGTGCGGTCATAGCGGGGGAACGTGGAGGTTCTCCGCCAAGCATTGTCGAACGAGTCGCCGACCGAGCCCATGGACGCCTGGATATCAGCCCTGACTAGGCGCGTTGTGAGCCTCACGGACGTGTACTGCTTGAGTTCAAGGAGTCGTCGCAACACTTTTGTTTTGTGTCGACACCAAGTGGCTGCCGAGAGTCTCGGAGGGTGTTCTCCAGCCAAGAGATCCGCGATGGAGGCGGAGGCGGGGAACCGGCGGACACCCCGTTGTCCGGTTTCATGGCCATGGTTTCGTACGGTGGTCGCTGAACCACGCGTCGTCTCACTGTTAGCCTCGCGCTTTCACGCGGCAGGGCGTCCGGTAGGTGATCAGAAACGCGGAGAGTGCTCCTGACCTGCAACGATGGGACTTGTCTAGGGTCCAGGCCGGCGCATGAAAGAAGCACTCTCCAGGTGAAGAAGCGTATCGGGTTCTACCCGCGTGTCCGTACCGAAGGCGGTGGTCGCGGGGTGGTTTCCCAGGCCGGCGGGGTGCTGCTGGTGGAGACGGTCCGCAAGACCGGTCTGGATCAGGCGATATCGGCGGCGCTGGCGCCGTGGCGCAAGCCACGGGCGATCCATGATCACCGATGCCATCCACCACGCGGTCCTGAAGGTCCCGGCACCGGCCTGGACGCCGGCCGTCGAGCCCGACGGCGAAGTCCGCGACGGCGCCTGGGTGGCCGAGATCGAGGGCGACTGCCTCAAGGGCTGGCCCAAGGGGATGCGGCTGATCGTTCGGAGGGAACGGCCGCACCCCGGCGCCCAGTTGCGTCTCACCGACGCCGACGGCATGCGCCTGACCTGCTTCGCCACCAACACCAAGAACACCCCGATCGCCGAACTGGAGCTGCGGAGCACGTCAGTTGGGCTGACAGACAGATGAAGCCCCTGGTAGATGGGTCTTCGCAGCGGCCATCCGTACGCCCAGCTCGCAGCCGGTTTCGGCATCGGGACCACGACGGCCTTCCGGTACATCGCCGAGGCCGTCGAGCTCCTGGCCGCGCTCGCCCCGACTCTCGCGGAAGCGGCCCGGACGGCGTCGACGAAGGCGTTCGTGCTTC